>JASMKJ010000038.1 GCA_030749275.1 Acidimicrobiales bacterium | reverse complement strand
CATGGAGATCAGACCCATGTCCTTCCCAATAGGCCCGCTGCGCCGAGGGAAGCTGTCGATCGCCTAGAAGCCCTCGGAGTGGTGGAGAAAGTCTCATCGTTTACAACGAAATATGCCTGCTGTGTCGGTCGCGTAACAAATATTCAAAAATTCGCAGAGATAATTAGCGGTAGTTGGATCAAACCTGGTGGACGACTGTCGCTTAACGAGGTCGTGGGACGCCGCACTGAAGAGAAAGGATTCGTTCCTGGTGGTTTCATTTCAAAGGGCCATCTCGTAGAAGATATCGGTGGGGGTGTCTCCCAATTCGCAACAACTATCTTCAACGCTGCCGTACGAGCGGGACTTGACTTTGAGTACTACCAAGCGCACTCGATCTATTTCGAAAGATATCCCTACGGCCTAGAAGCAACGATCTCATATCCGAGGCCCGATTTGGTGATCACTAACCCAACCCCATTTGGGGTTCTAATTTGGAATAGTTGGACCGATGAATCTATAACCGTTGACATTTATTCAACTTCTAATGTCCAGGTCACTCTTGGAGACCCAACGGAAACGCCCGTAGATCTATGCACCCGTGTGAAGACCATGCGCCTTCGAACTTGGCAAGACGGTTCTGAGGAGGCGGATTATTTTTTCGCCACTTACCGGCCTGAAGAAGGACTCAACTGCGATGGAACCCCTTCAGACCCCGACCAGACAACGACGACCATCGCCTCTGAGGATGCAGAGGACGATAGCGGCCAAAGTGATAGTTCAACGACCACCGTGCCCGTAACCACAACATCGGTGGCGAATTCGAACTGAAGTGTCCGCTGACTCTAAATCGGTAACCTCATGCGGGTGCCTCAATGTGATGTCCTGATCGTGGGAGCCGGTCCAGCAGGTTGTGCGGCGGCTATCACGGCGCGACGTCACGGGCTCAGCGTGATCGCGATAGATAAGGCAACTTTCCCGAGAGACAAATGTTGTGGTGATGGTCTCACTACCTTGGCTCTGCGCGAACTCGAATGCCTCGGACTCCAGCCTTCCGCAAGTAGTTGGACAACCGTTGAGGACGTCTTTCTCCACTCTCCATTCGGCAGAGAGATCCATTTGAAACTCCCCCAAGATCGCGGGCAGTACGCCGCTGTAGTCAAAAGAATTGAATTGGACACCGAGCTAGTCCAGCTCGCAATTAACGCCGGCGCGGAGGTCTATCAAGGTGTTGCTTTCGACAAAATCAAGTTGGCTTCGCAGGGAACTCAAGTTTCACTCAACAATGGCCAAACTTTCACGGCAAAAAATGTGATCGCAGCTGATGGAATGTGGTCCCCGGTTAGAAAAGCTTTGGGCTGCACCCCGACCGGCTATAGAGGCAATTGGCATGGGTTCAGGCAGTACCTGAGAGCCGAAGGCCCAAGAAGCAGAGATTTGTGGGTGTGGTTCGAGAAAGATTTACTTCCAGGTTACGTCTGGTCTTTCCCTTTAGCCGATGGGCAAGTGAACTTGGGTTTCGGCGTAGTTCGAAAGGGTCGTCTCGACGGCAAGAAGTTGGCTTCGGTTTGGGAAGGACTGTTAGACAGACCTTCTATCAAACGGACCCTTGGCGCAGTTACCCCCGAAAACTCCCTAACTGCGTGGCCCATCCCAGCTCAGCTGTCGACAGCTCAGCTATCCATGGGCCCGGTCTTGTTCGTCGGAGATGCCGCTACTGCCACCGACCCTCTGACCGGTGAAGGTATAGGACAAGCGTTGGAGAGCGGGAGGCTAGCTGCCGAGGCAATAGCCCGTGAAGCGACACCTGAAACGGCCGCTACTAGTTACGAAGTTTCCGTTAGATCAGCCCTCCAACTCGACCATCGGCTATCCAAACGTCTCAGTTCCGTCCTCGCGAATCCTCGATTGGCTGAGTTAGCGCTAGGGGCGGTCAGTACGAATAATTGGAGTCGGAGACAATTTGCCCGTTGGATGTTCGAGGACTACCCGAGAGCCTCCCTTTTCGATCCCAGACGGTGGCGCAGGGGCCTGTTTAACGGCGATGGCGCCTGGTCGGATCCAAAGTAAACGGAGGACCAGTTGCGTAGCACGGACCTTACGCGACAATCTTTGGGGGTGTCGGACCTTAACCCGTCAAGCGAGCATCTCAATTTCACTAGGTCCGAGTGGGCTGCGCTCAGAGACGCGACGCCTCTCACTCTTACCGAAGATCAATTGAGTGAACTCGCGGGTCGAGTAGAACCAATAACTCTGGCCGGTGTTCGAGAGATATATCTGCCTTTGTCAAGACTTCTGAACCTTCGGGTAGAGGCTCAACTTCGACTTCAAAACACAACATCGGATTTCTTTGGAAGGCACGCTGCGACGAGACCCTTCTTGATCGGCGTGGCGGGCAGCGTGTCCGCGGGCAAGAGCACTACAGCGAGAATTCTTCAAGCCATGCTTGCAACATGGCCCCAACATCCGAGAGTCGATCTCATCACTACTGACGGGTTTCTACAACCTAACGCCGAGCTCGAGGAACGGGGTCTGCTGGGTAGAAAAGGGTTTCCTGAGTCTTACCGTCAAGGAGCCCTGGTGGAGTTTCTTCGACAGGTGGTTGATGGCGTGGCCCGAGTTTCGGCACCCATCTACTCCCATGTCACTTATGACATCACAGACGAAGTCCAAGTTATAGAGCAACCTGACATTTTGATCGTCGAGGGCCTCAATGTTCTACAAACAGGTTCCCCGTCAAACACTCCGTTCGTTTCCGACTATTTCGACTTCACCATCTACGTGGATGCAGATACCGAAGACCTCGAGTCCTGGTACGTCGAACGCTTTCAGCAACTTCGATCTACAGCTTTCCGAGAACAGAGTGCTTACTTCAGTCAGTTCGCCCACCTACCTGTCGATGCTGCTGAGGCCGTCGCACGAACAATCTGGCGTTCTATAAATCTCGTCAACCTTCAAGAGAACATTTTGCCGACGAGAGCTCGGGCCGACTTGGTCCTCAAAAAGGGCGCAAATCACGAAATAGAGTCAGTTCAGCTCCGACGCACTTGATTACAGCTTGTCGCAGCAAGATTCGACCCGCCTCTTATCGCTCCGCTACTCTCGCCGAACGTGCACTGCCTATTTTGTTCGATCGTTGACGGTAGCTCCGCTTCGAACACTATCTACGAAGACAAGCATTGCTTAGCGTTCATGGACATTCTCCCCATGACGCCGGGTCATTGTTTAGTCATCCCGAAGCATCATGTACGGGACATCTTCGAACTCGATGACGAAAACGCCGCTCACGTCATGCGCGCGTGTCGATCTGTGTCGAACATCATTCGTGATCGCCTAGAACCGCTCGGCATCAACCTCGTCAACAACAACGGATCAGCCGCCGATCAGTCGCAATTCCATTTTCACGTGCATCTGGTACCGAGATACGGGCGTGACCGCCTACTTCACCCTTGGGAGAGGTCGTATGGCAACCCGGACCAGATTCACTCCATCGCTGAAATTCTCCGCGGCGAACGAGAACTTCCGCGACCTGAA
>JASMKJ010000037.1 GCA_030749275.1 Acidimicrobiales bacterium | reverse complement strand
GTTCAGGTTCTTGGATGTCTTGAGGGAACTGCGGGGAGGCCTGGCGCGAGAGTTGGACCTCTTCATCATGTTGTCCCAAAGCGGGTGCTGGGCCTAGACGTTGCAGAGGTGATTCGCTGGCGTGAATAAAGGGACCTGGGTGACGAGTGCCAGCAACTTCATCCCAGAATTCGCGAGCCGCGAATTGCTCACTTTCAACCACATCGGCCAAGTCCGTTATTGGGGTGACCAGCAGCGTCCGTTTCAAACTCTCGTTTAGAAATTCGGCCTTCGTTTTGGTCTTGGCGAACTCAGCTATGAGGTCCATTACTCGAGATAATTCTTCGAGGGTTTCGTCGCCGGTTTGGATATGCAGGGCGAAATCAACCCAGTCTTTGTCACGGGTCGCTTCGTCACAACCTCCCTCAGCACACATCCAGTCCATGAACCGTTGAAACATCGGACCGATCATTGGTCCGAATGCGACGGTGATCAGCACCTCTCCGTCGGAGCAGGGATACGTCCACCGCAGATGCACAGGGCCCTGCTGCACTCCGCCTGCCATACGTTCTTGAGGTGGTAGACCGGCGGGTCCATGCAGGATCGCGGGGAGAGCAGTTTCAGCCATTGCTTGCTGAGCCGAAACGTCGACATGCTGGCCGAGACCAGAGCGAGATCGTTCATCGTTGGCGACTAGCGCACCGAGCATTGCTTGAGATGCCGCGTGGGACCAAGCCTGTGGAATTGAAATTCTGACAGGGGGTCGGTCTGTGTCCCCGTTGCAAATCATTTGACCACTGGCTGCTACCAGCGTTAGGTCAGTCGCTAACCAGTCGGCTTTCGGTCCGTCCGCGCCGAACGGTGATAGTGACACTGTTATGAGTCGCGGGTTGTTGGCACGGAACTTAGCGAGATCTACGGGCAGCGGGTGTGCCCCGCAGTCGATAACGAAGTCGGCATCGGCAACGAGGTCCTCAAGGGCATCGCTGTCACTCACGACGACGGATCGCTTTCCTCGGTTGTATGCCTCAAACCAATCGTCTCGTGGCCATCCTCCATCTGGTTCGGCAACGATGACGTCACATCCCAATTGAGCAAGCAAGAAGCCGGTCATCCAACCGCGACGGTCGGTAAGGTCAATCACCCGGTAATTGTCGAGCACGGTTCCCCCTTTTCGTGCCTGGAGCTTAGATCGACTTTTTGGCGACCTTTCTCGCAACTTCGATTTCTCCGTAGCGAAAACAACCAACAAGGTGATCGTTGACGATGCCGTCTGCCTGCATCAGGGAGTAGCAGGTAGTGGGACCAACGAATCTCCATCCCAATTGTTTAAGTGCTTTGCTCATCTGCTCCGACTCGAGAGTTTTTGCCGGCACGTGGGTCATTTGACGCAAGGATTGACGTTCTGACGGCTCAAAATCCCAAAAGAAGCGAGCCAGCGATCCGTGCCGTTCTATTGTTTCTAAGGCTGCTCTCGCATTGCTGATCGTCGCTTCGATCTTTCCTCGATGCCTGACGATACCTGCGTCAGCTAGCAGCCTCTCAAGATCCTTTCCCCCAAACTTGGCCACCTTCTCGAAGTTAAATCCAGCGAAAGCAGCTCGAAAGTTTTCTCGTTTTCGCAAGATGGTGAGCCATGACAAGCCTGATTGGAAACCTTCAAGACACATTTTTTCATAGAGCTTGATGTCGTCAGTGACCGGTACCCCCCATTCCGTGTCGTGATAACGCATGTAATCGTGATCGCCTTCACTCCAAGGGCAGACAGACACGCCATCAGAGCGGGTAATGATCCCAGTGCTCATCTCTGAGAAAGTATCGGTTCAGGCATCCCGCGTGCTTTTGTCCCGCTCTTAATGTGAAACTCTATTCAAGAGTCGAGGAGGCGAGATGGACCAGAATCTGCAACGACTTGTGGATGAGCGAGCCTGCGAGACATTAATCTCCGAATATTGTCACCTAGTCGACTTCGGCAACGCCAGCGCTATCGCCCAGTTGTTCATCCTCGATGGCCGATGGACCGGACCCGGTGTCGACATGGTCGGGCAATCAGAGATCGAAGCTGGCTTTTCAGCAAGGCAAGCGGTATCCCGAAGACAATCTCGACATCTCTGTACGAACGTCGTGATCAACGTTGAAGGCGACGAGGCTACGGGCCTCTGTTACTTGTTGAACTTTCGCCATGACTCTCAATCCGGCACCGCGGAAACTCCGGCTCCCGCCGGCTTGCCGAAATATGTTGGCGAGTACCACGATCGGTTCGTACGCACCGATCAGGGATGGCGGTTCGCGTCGCGGCGTTTTGATTTGGCGTTTCTGCGAAGTTGACCCGTCCTTCGCTGCCCACTCTGGAGCGGCCTTGCATTTCAGGGCATAATTGGGTCCACCAACCTTGCGCCCAATCTTTGGGGGAAGACCAATGAGTCGTTTGCAATTAGCTATAGATGTGGCAAATCTCGACGAAGCAATAGCGTTCTACTCGCGGATGTTTTCTATTGAACCGACAAAAGTTCGTCCGGGTTACGCCAACTTCGCTATCGACGAACCCCCATTGAAGTTGGTACTTAACGAGAACCCTGACAGTGGCGGGTCAATTAACCATTTGGGAGTCGAGGTTGACGATGTCCAGTCGGTTCATGAAGCGCAAGCGCGGATGACCGATGAGGGTCTCAGCACCAGCGGGATCGACGAAACGTTGTGCTGCTACGCCGAAAAAACGGAAACTTGGATCGAAGGTCCTGACGATGTCCGTTGGGAATGGTACGTCAAACACGGCGATAGCGAACAGTTCGCGAATGTTGTTGTGTCATCTGATGGCGATTGCTGCGGAAGTTAACGACCTAACTCCCTGACTATGACTCGCTGACTGCCGCAGGACCAACCTCTTGTTGTGCCTCACCTCGGGCCCCTTGAGTCATCTCGGAGTGAAGTTGACGAACCTTAGAACTAGCTGTGGTGGTGAAGAGATTCGGTAGGACCGCGTGAACAGCGCATGCGAAGGAAGCGAGGAGCATTTCTTTCGCGAAGTGGCTCGCTACACGTAAGTGCTCTCCGTATGTTTCGCCGACCGAAGCAGGATGTTCAGTGAAGTAGTCCTTGACACGCATATTGAAATCGTAAATGTCTCGCCACGACACGTTGTTGCCCGCATGATCACATTTGTCGCTCTTTGTGCATCTTTAAGTTGTTATTCATATTTTTTGAGCAATAATCTTCTCCTATGGACTTCATTGATCGGGAAATACTGCATTTATTGCAACAAGATACGACACGTTCGTCACGCGAATTGGGTAACGAAGTCGGCTTGACCCCTACCCCTTGCTGGCGTCGTGTGCAGACTTTAAGGCAATCCGGCGTCATCCAACGAGAGGTGGCAATCCTTGATGCTTCGCTCCTCTCATTGGGCATAAATGCGCTGGTTCAAATTCGCACCAATGATCATTCGGCAGCATGGCTCGCCGATTTCAGTTCAGCTATAGAAGAGTTTCCTGAGATTGTTGAGGCTTTCCGAACCAGCGGCGAAATCGATTACATGCTCCGAGTTGTTGTGCCTGACATGAACTCATACGACGACTTTTATAAGCGACTCATCGAGCGAGTAGCCCTCTATGACGTTCGTACCATCTTCGAAATGGAGGAATTGAAGCGAACAACGGCGTTGCCATTGGATTACGCGACCTTTCAAGGGTCTTGACTGTTTATCCAACTAGCACTTCAACTGCTTTTCTCACAGCTTCACGAGCGCGGACATCGAGACCATTTTCGTCGGCACTTGCGATTGGGTGTTCAATCACTGCGAACGGATGCATGGGCACTCCTTGCACTCTCGCCATTAGTTGAGCCGCATCAGAAAATGCCGATGTCATAACACTCATCGCGGGAACCCCGTTGCGTTCTGCGATCACGGCATCGTGCAAACTGCACGACGAACAGCTGCCTCAATCCCCCACTCCGCTCAGAACCGCATCCCATCCCATCGCTTCTTTCATTAATTCAGCTTCCGCAGGCGCGCTGTAGTTCGCCTTCGTTCGCCGGATCACTTCCGATACGCCATATTCGTTGCGCAAAATGAACTCCACACGGTCAAAAAACGGGACCGTATTTTCCTTGCCGTTTGATATGACCCCGATGGTCGCACCTTCAAGACTGAGAAGACGTGGGGGCGTTTCTTGGCCGGCCATCAGCTGTTCATGACTCGGGTTCAGAATTTCCATGACTAAGGAACCTCACATTCAACGCACGCTCCAACTGGCACTGTGGTTGCGCGACTCTTGGTGCCTAACCAAGGTGGGATGATTTGAGCAAATCCTCCAGCAGGACCACCCGCGGCCACAACAATCAAATCTTCGGGGGATGTCATCGCCGCGTACTCGCGATCAGCACGGTCTTTTACGACCGATCCTTTACCCACGTCCTTCCATTCCCCTCGCATCACCCGGGCTTGTTCAAACACGTAGCTTTGGACATCGCTCTTGGACCAGCCTGCATCCGCAAAATGTTGGCGAAGCTGTGTCGGTAAAACAACCACGTAGTTACCAGCCCATATCGAATAATGAAGTTGGTTCGCCTTAATCTCCGCTGCGATGGTGTCGCAGATTTCTTTAGGGTTCGTGGTCCATTCGTTCATTATCTGCCGCGGAGCCATCGCGGCTACCGCCGTGACAGCAGAGACATCTGAATCGCCTAGGCGTTCTTCTCCCAGTGATGGCCAAGGCGAGTTCTCCTCGTCCTCGACAAGGCAATACGAAAATTTTCCCGGGTGACCTAATGTCGATCGGTCGATTTCCCCTGGTCGTACATCCAAAAGGTTGATGAGGGCCAACCGAACGGCACGACCCACCACAGCGGAAGCTCGATCCGTGTTTCCTAATGCGTTAAAGGTTCCCGTCATTTGCAGTTGGTGGCGAATCGGTCCGTTCACGATCAACAGCACCGCGCACCCACCCGTTGACGCAGTTGCCCCATGGAGAAGAAAGTCGGGCTGCAACATCGCTGTGAACGCTGTCACCACGAGCGGAAAATGCTCCGGCAGACATCCTGCCATGACACTGTTGACTGCCAGTTTCTCGGCGGTAATTAGTCGCTCACGGACCGGCTCAATCCCCACTAAATGGTCAGGAGGCAACATGGCCCACTCAAGACAAGCCGACACCAATTTCGGACTCGGCGGAACGATGGGAAGGCCATCCGTCCAGCCGTTGGAGTGATACGTCTCTTGAGTAGCCAAGAAATCTGTGATGTCAAGGCGTGAGGAGCTTAGATGCACGGCGTATTCCCGTTAGGCGGTCGCTGCGAGACCATCCCCACCAACGGGCAGGGTCGCAACATCAATTCCGTAGAGTTCTGCCGTGTTATTGCACAAAATGTCTTGGGCTTGCTCACCGGTTAAATGAGCGGCGTGTTCGTCCAGCATTTCTTGACTCCAGGGCCAAGTGCTGTCGCTGTGTGGGAAATCATTTGCCCACAGCAGACGCTGGTGGTTGACGTGATCAACCATCTTGAAGGCGATCCAGTCATCTTGAAACGTGGTGTAAATGTGTTCCCGAAAATATTCGCTTGGCAATTTTGATAGTTCTTGCCCTGGTGGCAACCAGTACCGGTGACGCTTGTAGGCATGATCCATGCGATACATGTAATGGGGGACCCATCCAGCATCAGCTTCTACGCACACGACCTTGAGACCCGGGTTTCTTTCAAACACTCCACCGAAAACTAACGTGCCCATGATGTCCTGATTGGCCCGAATAATTGTCATAAAGGAGTTGGCTTTAGGTCCCCGCGGTCTTCCTGATTCTCTTGTCGTCAAGATGTGCCAGGAAAGCGGAAGCTCCAAATCAACAGCTGCTTGCCAGAACGGGTCCCATTGGGGATCGTCGTAGTCAAAGTCTGTGCCTGGATTGCCTGGCATCATCACGCCACGCATACCTGCTGCTTTCATTTCTTCAAGTTCGGTGATGCCTTCTTCAACAGTTCGAAGCGGTGTTTGCCCAATAGCCAGAAGTCGATCTTGGTTGATCGAGCAGTAGTCCGTTATCCACCTGTTGTAGGCATCCATGGATGCCTTTTTGTAGTCGACATCCGGGTGGTTGCATAAAACCATGCC
>JASMKJ010000036.1 GCA_030749275.1 Acidimicrobiales bacterium | reverse complement strand
GTCGATGATGATACCGAGTACTACTCAAATCTGAGGGCCCTGAGAGCCATCGATAAGGCAGACGTCGCATTATTGGTAATCGATGCCTCAGAGGGAGTCACTTCTCAAGATCAACGTCTAGCTGAACGCGTCGATGCCGCGGGTTGCCCGATAGTGATCCTTTTAAACAAGTGGGAGATCGTCGACCAGGAAAAGAAAGACGAAGTGATGTACCAGATAGGTCAACGGCTCCACTTTCTGGGGGAGTCGCCTGTTCTTCGTGTAAGCGCCCTCACTGGTCGAGGAGTCCACCGGCTAATACCCGCGTTGGAAGCAGCGATAGATGCCTATGAAACAAGAGTGCCGACTCGAAAAGTCAACGAGGTGATTCAACTAGCTCAGTCCGCGCAACCCGCTCCCCACGGAGGAAGGGTCTTGTACGCCACGCAGGGAGCCACTCATCCGCCTACGTTCACTCTGTTCACAAACAAGGAACTACCGGCCAGTTATGTGCGCTACCTCGAACGGAGACTCCGTGAAGAGTTCGCGCTTGGGGCAACTCCTATCAAGATCCGGCTTCGTCGCCGGGGTTGAGGCCTGTTGTGATGCGACTTGGCCCTCCGACCAATTCAATGCTCGAATGTCAGCCATGACCTGGTGTGAGGAATGTGACCGCGATTTTGATGTCGGTCTGCTCACGGATGAGGGAGATTGCCCAGCTTGCGGCACGTGGTTGGCTGATCCGAAAGGTGAAGGCTCAGTCCCGTGGCATTTCTGGGTTGTCTTGGCCGCTGCTGTCATCTATTTGGGGTGGCGAGCAGTGCAAGGAATTTACTGGGCCTTGCAGCAAATAGGTTGACTCTCTAGGAGTTGCGGATCCGCGGCACAGCCCCTGTATCGTGACGTCGATGCGGGCTGTGGCGCAGTTTGGTTAGCGCACTGGTCTGGGGGACCAGGGGTCGGAGGTTCAAATCCTCTCAGCCCGACACCAATGTGACCCACCGCCCACGGGCGGAGGGTCACATTGACATCTTGGCGGTCGCGGATCCGATTAGTTGAAAAGTTTTAGTTCATTTGGCCTTTAAGGTCTTCCAGAATTCTTAAGACCGACTTGGGTTCCGAAGTTCTTGTAACGAACTGCCGCCAGGTGGAGTTGAGGACACCACTTTCCGAGGCTTCATCAAGGAACTCAAGGAATTTGTCCCAGAAGGAGCCCTGATCAAGAAGTACAACCGGCAGTTGATGAATTCCCAGATGAGTCCACAACAAAAGTTCGATGACTTCGTCGAGAGTTCCAAGGCCCCCCGGGAGGGCGACAGCAGCATCGCAGAGTCGAAACATCTCTGACTTTCGTTCGTGCATCGACGAAACCAGCCGGAGGTCGATTTCTCCGTGATGTCGAACGTCACGAGAAAATGTGTCTTCGGGGTAGATGCCGACAACGTTGCCGCCTCTTGAAATGGCGGCTTGAGCGACAACTCCCATTAGACCAGCGTCACTGCCGCCAAATACAACTGTGATGCCATGGTCGGCTAGGTGTTCACCGAGCTCCGCAGCG
>JASMKJ010000035.1 GCA_030749275.1 Acidimicrobiales bacterium | reverse complement strand
CGCGCCAGTAACGTTCGACGTCGTATTCTTTGGCGTAGCCAAAACCTCCGTGGGTTTGCATTGCCCGATCAGCGCATTCAAATGCGGCTTCAGAGGCCAAATATTTCGCGAGATTGGCCTGCGCTCCGCAATCAAGCCCATTGTCATAACGCCATGACGCGTCCCTTATGACCAATTCTGCTGCATGTAGCCGCGCATGACTATCAGCGAGAGGAAACGCCAACCCTTGATTCTGACCTATCGGACGACCGAAAATGACTCGTTCGTTGGCGTAATCGACGGCCTTGTTTAATGCTGCTCTCCCGATTCCAAGAGCCTCCCCCGAAATCAGAATGCGTTCTGGGTTTAGTCCATCCAGGATGTAACGAAACCCTTCACCTTCTTCTCCTACCCGCCGGCTAGCTGGAACCCGCAGACCGTCATACCGAACTTCACATGAGACAACAGCATTACGACCCACTTTGGGAATCGGCGTTATATCCACGCTTGGGTCCTTGAGATCCACCAATAACAGAGTCATGCCCTGGGTCGGCCCGTCGCAAAGCTCCTTAGGGGTGGTTCTTACCAGCAGCAAACAAACGTCGCAGTAGGGCGCTTTGGTTGTCCAAACCTTCGCGCCCGTTATGACATATTCATCGCCATCTCGTTCAGCTCGGGTTCTAATCGAGGTGGTATCAGTCCCTGCATCGGGTTCTGTAACCCCAAATGCCGCGTGGAGTGAGCCATCGGCGACTTTGGGGAGGATCTCATTGGCTAGTTCCGGGGAACCATACTTGCGCACTGGTTCCATTCCGAAGATAGACAGGTGGATTGCCGAACACCCATTCATCGCTGCTCCGCTAGCAGCTACTTCTTCCAGAACAATTGACGCTTCTGTGATGCCTTGACCTCCACCGCCGAACTCTTCTGGGATGGCAATACCTATCCATCCTCCGTCTGCCATCGCTTGGTAAAAGTCCCAGGGAAACTCGTGCTGTTCATCCTTTTCTCGCCAGTACAAGTCGGGAAACTGTGCGCAAACACGTCTGACGCCGTCTCGAATCGCGTCGTGGTCTTCAGATGAGGAAAAATCCATATCAGGAACGGTAGTAGGCGCCGAGCAAATTGGCTCAGTGAATCGACCCTTTGGCATCACTTAGGCTGGGTGCGTCATGGCCTGTTCGTAAGGCGATGATCTCTGCGACGATTGATACCGCTGTTTCCTCCGGAGTTCTGCCTCCGATGTCCAGACCAATCGGAGATTTGACTCGTTCCAGTTCTTGAGTGGTGACTCCTTCTTCTAATAGCCTTTGAACTCGTTTTTCGTGGGTCTGGCGTGATCCCATGGCACCGAGGTAACCGACTCGTGTTGGTAAAGCCCCCATAATTGCAGGGACATCAAATTTTGCGTCGTGTGTTAAGACGCACACAGCATCTCTTGGTCCCAATTCGTCGCCTATGCGAGCCAGAAGGCGGTCAGGCCAGTCCACGACTACCTCATCCGCCATAGGGAAGCGGCGGCGGGTCGCGAATACCTCTCGCGCATCGCAGACAGTCACTCGGAAGCCCAAAAGTTTGCCTTGACTAGCCAGTGCGCGGGTGAAGTCAACAGCTCCAAAGATCACAAGGTGAGGTCGCCGGGCGTGACATTCGATGAACACACTGATGCCGTGTTGGCGAGCCTCACCCTGAGGTCCATAGTGGCGAACTTCACTCGTGCCCGCTTCGAGCATCGCTACTGCGTCCCGGCTTACAACTCGATCCAACTCTTCTCCACCGAGACTGCCAAGCGAGAAGCCCGAGTCCTCAATGAGAAGTTTGGCGCCGACATTTGGTCCCTCAACTAGCGTGGCGAGCGCTACGGGCACCTCTGAGCGAATCGAATCTCGAAACCGTTCATAGATCGGCGTTACCAATTGAGTTCCTCAATGAACAGGTGGATAGTTCCACCACAAGTCAAGCCGACCGCGAAGGCCTCGTCGTCGCTATAACCGAACGAGGTGATTCCAGCCGTGCGCCGCCCTTCAAGAAGTTCTATCGCTTCACCGACCACTGCCCCTTCGACGCAGCCCCCCGATACCGAACCAGCGACTTCGCCACGATCACTCACGGCCATTGCGGCACCTGGGTCTCGAGGACCGCTGCCTTCAATATCTACAACACGTGCAACTGCCACTTTTTGCCCGGAGGCAAGCCACCTTTCAATGTCATCGAAGATCTCATCCATGTTGCAATGCTCCCATGTTTAAGCCGA
>JASMKJ010000034.1 GCA_030749275.1 Acidimicrobiales bacterium | reverse complement strand
CCATCATCAACATCAGTAACCGCCACGACTTCAACGAGGTCTTTTTTTCCGATGCCAAAACCCCCAAAGACCACGTTGTAGGGGACGTCAATGATGGTTGGAGGGTCGCTAATGTGTTGCTCGGTTTCGAACGAGGACATGGAGCGACCACCGACGCGGTGCGATTCCGAGAAGAGTTCGACCGAGTGTGTTCAGAAGCCCAAGATCGGGGTGTGACAGCGGATCCGCTGATGAGACAGGATTTTGCGCGAGCCCACACCAAAGTCGAGATCATGAAATGGATGGGGCAACGCCAAGTCACATCAGTTCTCGCCGGAAACCCACCCGGTCCAGAGTCATCGCTTCACAAATTGCTTTGGAGTGAGTACCACCAGTGGTTCACGGAGAAATCAATGCACATTCTCGGAGCGGAAGCTATGACGCCCAGCGGCAAAGAAGCAGCCCACGGGATCCAAACTGACGCAATCGGAGCAGAATTTTCGACCCTTGCGTGGGTGCAAACGATGCTTGGTGCTCGTCCTGGGACTATTTACGCTGGTACATCAGAAGTACAACGCAACATAGTGGGGGATCGAGTATTGGGTCTGCCTCGCGAGCCGCGGGCCGATAGTGGTCCTTGGAACGAAATCGGCAAGAATTAAGGGAAGTGTTATAGGGGGACATTCAGTATGGATTTTCGACTCGATGGTAAAACAGCGCTCATAACGGGCGGCTCTGCGGGTATAGGTAAGGGGATCGCCAAGGCCTTCGCCGATGCTGGTGGTCAGGTGATGATCACGAGCCGCAAAGCCGACAAATGTGAAGCAGCGCTGGTCGACATAGGAGGCGAGAGTGACTACATCGCTTCACATATCGGTCAACTAGAGGAAGCTGAGCGTGTGATCGATGGCACCATCGAACGATTCGGCGCAATCGACATTTTGGTGAACAACGCTGCCACGAACCCGTGGGCAGGACCCATGATCGACTGCGACGTACCGAGGCTTGACAAAACCTATGAAGTCAACCTCCGCGCCCCCCTGCAATGGACGCAAACAGCATGGCAAAAGTGGATGCAAGAACATGGTGGTTCGGTAATCAACATCGCTTCAGTCGGTGGGTTTAGTACCAGCGAGGCACTCGGTGTGTACTGCATGTTTAAAGACGCCTTGATGCACATGACTAGGCAGCTTGCAGCAGAAATGGGACCGAAGGTTCGAGTGAACTGCATCGCTCCAGGTCTCATTCGTACCGACTTTGCGAAAGTCTTGTGGGACGGCCCTCGGGGACAAATGATCTCTGACATGCTTCCGCTGCGACGCCTCGGAGAGCCCGAAGATATCGGTGAAGCAGCCCTCTACCTATCGGCCGGCGCATCCTGGATGACAGGCAACACTATGACCATTGACGGTGGAGAGCTCATTCGAATTGCCGGCGAGTTGCCTCTCGAAGAGGGGTGATTCAGCTTCGTTGGCGAGTATTGCCGCTTGTGGCGTGGACGTTCGCGGTATGGGTGTCCCGCTCAAGAAATGTACTTACCAACGATGATCTGACCGCCGTGGGCCTGAGTGCCCGACTTGCTGTTGTCGGTGTGTTCATCGCGCTTGCCCTGATTGTTTTCATTGGAGCTGTCCGGGGTGTCGACATCAAGAGATCACTGGGTCTTCTATCAATATGGTCCGTTGGATATTGGATCATCCGCGGCGGCGATATTCTTCTTGATTCTCAATGGTCTCTAGGTTTCAAAACAGTGCATGCGGCTCTGATGCTGGGCACCTTCGCCCTAGTTACCGTTGCGATGTGGAGACCAAGTACTAACTGAGTGCAGCGACCCCAACAAACCAGTCCCACACGACTCCAGGATCTTCCACCATTGCGTTGTGCCCTAAACCTTCGAAAATGTGGGGGGAACCGGTGGGCATGTCGACGTGGTCTTCAGGTGACACAAGTGGGTCATGTTCGCCTATCGCCATGAACACCGGCGCTGACAGACCTCGAAGCAAATCAGCGAACGGGGGAGAACCTTCAACTACCAGAACGCTTCTCGGATCTTGACACACTTCCCAACCGTTGGAGTTTTCCCGAATGCCCCGTTCAACAATGGGGCTATCTACTTCGAGTACTCCGAAGAGGCCCGAAAGCTTCAAAAACCATTCAGCTGCTCCCTCTCGATCGTCAAACTGCCTTGAAGGCTTTGTAGCGACCTCAGGAAGTTTGGCTCGCTCCTCATCGGTCCAGACCAGCTTCACACCCACCATCCCCACAGTGAGCGGAGGATGACTGAAGAACCCAGTAGCGAGA
>JASMKJ010000033.1 GCA_030749275.1 Acidimicrobiales bacterium | reverse complement strand
AGGCGGTTCGTGGAACTTCGTCAAGCCCGCATCGAGAAGGACCCCGACCGGCCCCGGATTCGACAAGTGAAATTCGATGCTCTCGACGAAGGTGCTGGGGTGAAGATCAGCGAATTGCTTCTTGCCCACGGCGCGCATGCGGTGGGGACAAGGGAACAAGCCTGGGGAGATGACGGCAGGCGAAAGCATGTGCCCTGCATGGTCTTTGACGAAGACGACGTCAAGCCAGCGCTGGTCGCTTATGCCCTCACTCGCGTCGCCCCGCTTCTCGAGGAGGCGACTGCGCCGACCGACACTGCGGAGACTGACGATCAGCCGGACCATCCTGGGGATGCTCCAGCCCTCAGCCAACTCGGGCTAATGGAACAAGTCGAACGGACAATCTCTCTCTGTCAGGACGCCGTCGCCAACTACTTGGATACCCATACGGGCGACCGCTACCGATCACCCGCTGCACTCGGAACTGCTCAACGCATAGCGGAATCACTCATCAGCCGCACCGACCACCTACGGAACCTTCTGGAACCGATCGTTCAACAAGTTCCAGACAACGACGACCTTCTCTGTGTTCCTCAGACGCAGTTGACTACCACCTTGGGAAGATATCGACGCGATACGCACATTGACTGGTACTCCCCACGCGATGACCAAGGAGAGTCGTCACTGGGCAATGGGGTTAGACGAGTAGGACGGAGGAACTCGGTTCGTTTCTGGATCACCGACCGGGGAGTCGGTTTCGGCGTCCTATTTCACCACCGTGACCCGCTGAGACAGGAAGACCTTCGTTGGCAGCTCTCCGAGTCAGTCCCAAACGGCTTTGGCTGGGAGAGATGCTTCGGAACAGGGTGGCAAACAAGCCCATGGCACCTCGTCGGATTCCAAGGTCAAGTGTTTCTTTCTCGCTGGTATCCAGGCGGGTCTGATGAGATTCGAGGCCTCGGCGACGATTTCGCTGCGGAATCAGCGGCACTGGTCGCTCTCCTCAGAAACGACCGCAACGACTAACCCCCTCAACGCAACGCGCTGAGAACCGCTATTCGTCAGATTGGTCTTCACCGTGAAGGTCATCGCCCCGGACCTGCTCTGCAAGCACATTCTGGATCCTCCGATGAATCCTTGGTCCACCCACCTCGCCAGTCGCCAACTCGAAAGGACCGTCCTTTCGAAGATCGAACCTCGGATCGTCGGAAAGACGGCGAAGTTCGTCTTCAACCTTCGGCCAGTTCATGACTCCTGTCAACACCTCGAAGTTTGGCGCGAGAATATCCGCTGCTGCAAGACTGAAGGTGATCAGCCCCGTCAGTTCACAGAGTTTGTAGTACATCTCCCTCGGTCTCTTGTCCGCGTCCTCCCATTCCTCGGGGAATGCGTCGATGATTCGCGTCCAATACTCCTTCAATATTTCCACTTTGGCATCAAGGTTAATGTCTTCGAACGCGCCATGGGAAAATGTTCGGGCCACATTCTTCTCGACCGACTTCAAATTCCAGAGGTTCCCGAGCCTCTTACGTACAATGATAAAGCGGTCCTTCAGCGGCGAGTCCTCATCCTCATTGAGGGCTCGACCGACGATGACATCATCACTGCGGCCTAGCAAAGCCGTGAGTCCTGAAACGACGCTCTTTTGGTTGTTGTTGATCTTCAAGAAGAGGTCTGTCTCGGCTTGCAACGACAGCCCGGGTACCACTACGGCCTCGATTGGTCTCACAACTTCATCACGTTCGTAGAGGAGGGCGTACCCCCCGACGCGGTGCTGGCCATCGATGATCGCTGCTGGGCCAAAGCAGCGCAGAGTGCCAGTGGGTCCGTCAAGGCTAGACGGTTCAAAGTCCCAGTTGTTGCGTGCACTGAGCACGACAGCGGGTACAAGGTCGAGCGGGTTCGTCTCAAGGTATTTGGCGAAGTGCCCCATGCGGACCCTCGACCCGGGCCTCTGGTAGCCGTCGGCGTTCACATCGCCGACGACTTCATCGAGGACGGCGTTCTTGGACTCCTCGAAGACGGGAACGAATGTCAAAGTGCTTGCACGATCAGACGGGATCACACAGAGGAAGTGTTCGTACTCTCCTCCTTCTCCATCAGACAGGAGCCGCCGTACAGCATTTGGAAAAGAAGCTACTTCACGTCGATCAGTCATCATCTAACCCCTCTTACAGAAACGCGCCTGGCGGCGCTATTCGTCGGCAAGATCCTCATAGTGGGAGTCTTCTCTATCGTTACTTGCAGCGAGCACATTCTGGATCCTCCGATGGATTCGTGCTCCACCCACCTCGCCAGTCAGACCCTCGAAGTGTCCGTCCTTGCGGAGATCGAACTGCCCGGAGTCGGCAAGACGATTAAGGTCGTCTTCCACCTGCGGCCAGTTCATTACCCGTGTCATCGGATCATAATTCGGCCCGAGAATATCCTCTGCTGCGAGACTGAAGGCAATCAGTCCCGTCGTTTCGAGCAGTTTGTACTCCTTCTCGCTTGCCCTCTTGTCAATGTCTTCCCACTCCAATGCAAACGCATCAGCGATACGAGTCCAATAGTCTTTCATGATGTCGACTTTGTCGTCGAGAGATACCTTGTCGAACGCACCATGTGAGAATGTACGACCGACGTTCTTTTCGACTGCGTTCATAGTGAACAGTTGGCCTGGTCTCAGGACGGCAATCTTGATGCGACCCCGGAACGGCGAGTCATGCTCCTCAAGAAGAGCTCGACCAACTAGGACATCGTCACTGCCACCCAGGATCGCCCGGAGTCCTGCGACCACGTTCTTGGCGTTGTCGTTGATGTCCATAAACAACTTTTTCTCAGCTTCGATCGTTAGCCCGGGGACTACTGCGAGTTCGATTTGTCGGATGACTTGATCAGCCTCGTAGAGATGGACGTGTCCCCCGACACGGTGCTGACCATCGACGATCGCGGCTGGGCCAAAGCAGCGCAGAGTGCCAAAGGTTCCACCTGTGTCGGGCGATTCAAACTTCCAGTTGTCGCGCGTGCTGAGGACGACAGGAGGAACAAAGGAGAGTGGGTTCTCCTCAACGTACGTTGCGAAATTCTTCATCCGGTACCGTGACCCTGGTCTCTGGTAGCCTTCGTCTGGACCGGTGCCCGTCACTTCCTCGAGGATGGGGTTCTTGGACTTCTCGAAGACGGGAACGAACGTCAAGGTCTTCGCGACATCAGAGGGCATCACGCACATGTAGTACACGAGGTCCTGCCCCCCGCCGTCGGAGAGGGTCCTTTGAACGACATTCGGGAATGAACACACTTCGCGGCGGTCAGTCATCATCTGGTCCTATCCTCTTGACGGTCAAGCCAGGGAACTTGCGCATCTCGGCCACCGGAATATCTATCCCAGCCTCGCTCCGGTAGTTCCAGAGCCAACTGCGCCCAAGTCTATGCCTGGTCAGTCTGGGGTTCCGTCGGGTCCCGTCCCCTACAGTCCAGCAAACGATCAGATCTGTGTGCTCAGGTTCGTGCTTATGGGTGATGTAGGTGTCGAATCCGTACTCGAACTCAACGGGGACATGGCTCAAGGGGAGTTCTCCGGGCGCTAGACGGAAATCTGCTATCGCATCGATGCCGACCTTGGGTGTCCAGGAGCGTGTCCGGAAGGATTCGAATGGCAATCCTCGACGGCCCTCCAAGATGTGGAACAACGCCACCGTTCCGGTTTCCGCTATCGGAACATCCATCAAGATCTCAGAGTTGTAGACGGCTTGCTCAGCTCGCTTGGATGCCCGAATTCGGGTCTCCAATTGTTTGGCCCGGTGCTCGAGGTGGTTCTGCGACAGGACTCTTGCTGTGCTGAGGATTGTCCCGTCCTGCATCAACTTGCTTGCAATATTTCCGACATCCTTTCTGCGGGCAGCAGAGATCTTCCTGACCAGTTCGTTACCCAAGACAAGTTCTGGACAGTCGATCTCGCAGATCCATTCACAGAAGTGGTGCGGAGAATCCTCTAGTGCGTTCGCCACAGGATCTAGCCATTCCCGATAGGTCACTTCACCTTGTCCGGCGATTCGAACTGTCCGCTGCTTCTGGCGGGATGGCAGCGCAGAAACCGTCAGGTAGAAGGTGACAGAGCCGGCCCGGACTTCAACGGTCGGCGACATCTCCTTAACGTCGAGGGCGTTTCTGCGGTCTAGGGTTGAAATTGTCAGAGACCTTCCAAGAAGCGTCCATTCCAATGCTGATCCAGTTGCCAAGTAC
>JASMKJ010000032.1 GCA_030749275.1 Acidimicrobiales bacterium | reverse complement strand
TCGTCCTGGTCGGGAGATCCGCTGACTGTGTCGGTGTCCGGTGTGTCACCGAGGAGGACAACGACGGTGCCGTGGCCGCTGTCGCGAACCCATTGAGGTGCAACAGTGGTCCAGTCGCAGCCTGCTTCGGTGTCGTTGAATGGCTGGTAGACGGCGGTGTCTGATTCCACTCCGGTTGCCGGGTCGGTGACTCGGATTCGGCGGAGCCCGTACTCGCCGGTGGTCGGGTCGGCCATCATCCAGATCATTGACGCGTCGCCATCTTGGTAACTAATGACGACCATTCCGTGCCGGTTCCACGGGAGCAGAGCGACTTTGCTGCCCACACCAAAGTTTTCGTGTCGGCCGCCTACCGGCTTGTCGCCTTCTCCAAGGGTGCGAAAGAACGTCACGAGCTCCTGGGAGGTCATGCCTTTGCCGTTGTCGGCGAACAGACGGCGGTAGACGCCACGGGACTTGACGGCTTGCCATTCGATTCCGGCGAGTATCCGCGTGGCGCCGGCTTCGATGCTGTTTTGGAGCAGCTCTCGTAGCCACTGGAATGGTCCGGTCTCGCGGTAGATCCGATTGATGATGTTGTGGAGGCCGGCGGTCAGCATGCCGACGAGGCCGGTTCCGTTTTTCTTGTGCTGGTTTTCTCTCATACCCTTATCAGGGGGAGTTCAGCACCTCAACGGAAACACGTTTCAAGGATTCTTGGAGGAGCCGGCATGAACCAGGTGTAGTTGTGCCACGGGCCCTATGGCGTGCCCGTAGTTTCGAAATGGCAGTACCGCGGCGCTGTTGGAAGCCGCAGGGTTCAATGGGGGTCTCAACAGTTGTGCTGGCGGCCTTCTGACTCATGGCTGGTAGCCAGCAGCGGCGGCGAGTTCATGAATCCGGCCTTGGGTAAGAGCGTCTTTGTAGGAAACAACGACGAGCGTCACGCCTTTCCTTGCACAGAGGCTCTCTTTCCGTCTATCACGCTCAACCTGAGCTTCGAATGCTTGCTGACCCCCAAAGTGGTCTACCGGTCCGTAGTGCTGCTGGCCGTTGTGCTCAAAGGCCAGCTGCAACTCAGGCAGGTGGATATCCAACTCGAGACCGCCTAGCCAAGGGGGGCGGTCGTTTCGGAGGCAAACCTGCTCAGAAAAGAGCACCTTGACCAGACTTGCAAGGTTCGCCTCTCTCTGTCCGGGTCGTCCACCGCGGGGAAAGCACTCTCGGACTGCATTACGCGTGATGTCATTCAGTTGTCTTCGAATGTCGTTAGACCGTCGCATCGGACGGCCGCGGGTTCCGACATCGTCGTCCGCACTTGGATCCTTAAGTCCATCTACCAGTTGCTTGAGGAAGTCCTCCTCAATATGGGACAGGTAGTCCCAACTACCCGACGTACCCCCGTTTAAATCAGAACTCGGATAAATCTTGCGGCGGAGCCACTCCTGCTCGAAGTATTCACGTAGAGGCTCAAGCCAAAATGTCGATTGAGGAGTTCTCTCAGAACCACCATCATGGTTATCTAGCGGCATGTGGCCTGTACAACGGTGACAGATGTTCGAAGCAAACCCGACGTTGTCCAACGACGTTTCTGAATCACAGCATTTCGGAAATGCCCGATCCCGAAAGAAGTTCGCCACATCAGTTTCGGTTGGGATGTTGGAGGCGAATAATTCCCACGGCGCTGAGAACGGTTCAGAACAAGGATCCCCTGTTCCCCTGTAGTTGAGTTCCTCAGCCCAGTGCCCTGTCCCGCGCCGATGAGTCCAGATATCCACGAATTCCCGCCAGTTGCTCACGACCGGTCTCGCGCACTCGCACAAGAACGTTGGCGAGTCCGGGCTCAAGGAGAAGGCGACAAATATTCCGCTCCCAATCGGAGGCCAGTGAACCCACGGCATTGGTAGACGCTGGTCAAACTGTGGCTCCTGACAATCAAACATGAACTGATGACTCCTGGTCTTCGACTCAACTGTTTTCTGAACTGCTTTCCGAGCAGTTCAGACCGGTATTGGATTGAGGTCAGGCCGTCATGGTTTCCCTGGTGGTGAGTCGGCGGGCGGTTTCAACCAGCCGTGCCCGGGCGGTATCGACGGCGTGTGTTGCCTGCTCTGCGTTGAGTTCGGCGCGCAGGGAGATGGCTCGGCACTGCTGGTAGCGCAGTGACGCCATCTCGGCGGCCTTGTTGAACGCATCCAGGTCGCCCTTGATCTGGGGCCTGACTTCGGCGGTGAACCCCGCCTCGTTCCTCGACCCCCTGTTGTGAGCCGTCTTGGCTTCCCACTCGACGTTGAACGCCTCGATCGCCTCAATGTCGCTGTTTACGAGAGCCGTCGCGCTGGTGCGTGCCGCCTCGACGGCCTCGTCGGCTGCCTGGGCGGCTCTGGCGTAACTGTGGGCGGCGTCGATCAGGTCACAGTGGGCAATCGGGTCGTTCAAGTCTGTC
>JASMKJ010000031.1 GCA_030749275.1 Acidimicrobiales bacterium | reverse complement strand
GGACGCGATCGCGAGGTCATAGCGGTTATTGCCACCGAGACAGACATGCGAAGACATGGAGACGAAGCGTTGACAGCGCTGCGCTGTGTTCAGTAGAACCCGACTCTAAAGATTCACAACAACGCGGTCGCGGGTCGGTCTAGAACGGTTCGCAGGGCAAAGCTGGACTGCACCCGCGCCACATGAGGAAGATGGGCAAGTTGCCGGCGGTGGATGCTCTCGTAGCTGCTGACATCATCACAAGCGACGTGCAGCAAGTAATCGAAGCCACCTGCTATCAAGTGGCAAGATAGAACATCTGGACAATCAGTGACGGCCGCTTCGAACTCGTCTAGTTGGCCGTCGCTTTGACCATCAAGAGTGATCTCGACGAACACTGAAGTGCCTCTGCCTATAGCGCTGCGATTTGCTACCGCGCTGTAACTCTCGATGATGCCCTCGTTCTCGAGGCGCCTAACTCGTCTGAGGGTCGCGGATTGTGACATGTTGACCTTGTCGGCCAGTTCGGCGTTGGTGGCGCGTGCTGCTTGTCCGAGACAGCCTAAAAGAGCACGGTCGATATCATCGAGATATTCCATTGAAGTTTCCACCTTATAAGTCTTATGTTGCGCAAGAATCATGCGATAAACGAGTAAAAAGAGCGCAAAATCAGCAGATATGTTTCGAAGATACTCCACTATCGTCGCGGATGAGTCTCAATTTGAGGGTGTAATCAGCGACAGATGAGGTGTTGTGATGCGAATTGGCGTTCCAAGAGAAGTGAAACAGGCGGAACGACGTGTGGGGTTAACACCGGCATCAGTGCGCGAGCTCACCGGACGCGGCCACGACGTGCTTGTGGAAACCGAAGCAGGTTCGGGGATTGGCGCCACTGACGATCATTACGAGGCAGCGGGTGCGGTGGTCATTGATGATGTCGACCAGGTTTGGGATGGCGCCGAGATGATAGTGAAGGTGAAAGAGCCGCAATCAATTGAGCGAGCTCGCCTGCGCGAAGGACAGATACTTTTTACGTACCTTCATCTTGCCCCGGACCACGAGCAGAGCCACGAACTGATTGCCAGTCAGGCCAGTTGCATAGCCTACGAAACGGTTACTGATGGCAGCGGCGGACTACCGCTGTTGGCCCCAATGTCTCGGGTTGCCGGTCGTTTGGCTGTGCAGGCCGGTGCCTCTGCGCTGGAAACTGTTCACGGTGGCGCCGGCATTCTCATCGGAGGAGTGCCGGGAGTTCCACCGGCGCGAGTGACCATTATCGGAGGTGGTGTCGTCGGTGAGAACGCGGCTGAGATCGCGGTGGGTATGGGCGCGAACGTTCATGTACTCGATCTCAATCCCGTAGTTCTTGACCACCTTGAACAACGGTTCGGTGCGAGCATCACCACGATCACTTCGAATCGCACCACCATCGAAGAAGAAGTCCTGCAGGCTGACTTGGTGATTGGGGCTGTGCTGGTCGCCGGTGCCAAAGCCCCCAAGTTGGTCACAGCCGACACCATCACCCAGATGAAAGCCGGATCCGTGGTAGTTGACGTAGCCATCGATCAAGGAGGGTGTTTTGAGACCTCCCGGCCGACCACCCACGCGGAACCGACATTCGTAGTGGATGAAGTTGTCCACTATTGCGTGGCGAATATGCCTGGAGTCGTGCCTCAGACTTCTACTCGCGCCCTCAACGATGCGACCCTCCCTCGAATAACGGCGCTAGCGGATCATGGCCTGGATGCCTTGCGCAGCGATCCGCACTTGCGGCGAGGGTTAAACGTGCACAAGGGCATGGTTACCGAACCGGAGGTAGCAGCTTCTATTGGTGCGGATTACGTCACCGCCGAGGCGGCACTTGGGATTTAAACTGGTTCCACTAAGGGCCGGTCTTCACCCACGCCCCATAGTGAAGAACTCGTCGTTCGGTCGCATCGAGGCCAAGTGAGCGAGACGGTTCGACATAGCGAAGAGCCCAGTGATTGCCCCGATATCCCAGATATCGTCATCGCTGAAGCCATGATCGCGAAGAAGCTGGTGATCCGATTGGTTGAGATCTTCGGGTGTTCGCGCCAATTTGACCGCAAAGGCGATCATGGCTTTTTGCCGGTCGTCAAGATCCGCTTTGGATGGGTCAACAGCTAGTTGGTCCGCGATAAATGGATTCTTAGCTCTAATACGAAGAATGGCACCGTGAGCGACAACGCAGTACATGCAATCATTGGCGCCGCTCGTGGCCACCACGATCATTTCGCGTTCAGCTTTACTCAACCCACTGTCGCGCTCCATTAGCGCATCGTGGTATGCCATAAATGCCCGCAACTCGTCTGGACGGTGCGCTAAACCCAAGAAGACGTTGGGAATAAATCCAGTCTTATCTTGAATGGTTGTCATCATGGTCCGCAGATCCTCGGGGATGTCATCAAGGTCGGGGACGGGAAACGTTGAGATCTGGCCTTCAGTCATAACAGCAGCATGGCACAGTCGAGAGCGCTGAAAGTTATAGGAAGCCGCGTTTTCGGCCAGCGTAAGTTGCCCATTGGCCAGTGCCCGCGGTAATTCCACCGTCAACAGGAATTGCCGTGCCGGTAACGAACGAGGATTCGTCAGATATCAAGAAAGAAATAACAGCAGCAACCTCTTCAGGTTCACCGAAACGGCCCAGAGGAAGGCGCGCTTCCATCGCGTCGCCGATCTTCGTACCTTTAGTCTCCTCAGTCAGACCGGTGTGGATCGGACCCGGACACACTGCGTTGACTCGAATGTTTAAGTGACCCAAATCGAGTGCGGCCGCTCGCGCCAAGTTTACGACGGCGCCCTTAGACACGTTGTAGGCCCACAAACCGCTGTCGCCTCTCAGGCCAGAAACTGACCCGGTGATTGTTATCGAACCTCCTGCTGATGCCATTGCTGCCACCGACGATTTCAAACCAAGGGCAACACCGCGAACGTTCACATCCATAACGCGGTCGTAATCCGTCATCGAACCGCGCATGATGTCGCCTTGGGCCAAGATGCCGGCGTTCAAGACGGCACCGTCGAGAGGGCCGAAGTTGTCGACCGCAAGTGCGACCATCTGATCGTTCACCTTGGGGTCAGTGACGTCTCCAGCTAGTGACACCACCGAGTCGAGTTCCTCGGTCCAAGCCAAAGAGGATTCTGTCAAATCGACAGCGACCACCATGGCCTGTTCAGAAGCCAGACGTGCAACAGCTGCCTTCCCGATTCCTGAACCAGCACCGGTAACAACTATTACGTTGCCTTGGTTGGCACTCATTGCTTTACCTCCTGAGATCGACTGGAACAAAGCAACCGGTATCGAGTGTTACTTCGAAAGTCGGTTGGGCTAAAAGTATGCGCAGACTAAAGCGAAGACATCCTTCGCAGACTAGAACTTGAACCATGCCTCACCCACTTGTCCCGGTGCCGACTCCGGAAACTCAACCGTTTTGGGACGGATGCGAGCAAGGCGTTTTGCGTATCAACAGGTGTCGGACCTGCGAAGACGCGTACTTTCCACCTTCGCCTATCTGTCCGGAGTGCTCATCAACTGAT
>JASMKJ010000030.1 GCA_030749275.1 Acidimicrobiales bacterium | reverse complement strand
GTGAGCGTCGGAAAAAAATTGACAGCATCACCACTCCAACTGTCACTGAACCCAGCGTTAGAGGAGTTACCCATCCCCAGCTTCCCCCTTGAACCATGGCCAGAAGGATGGCTCCTATGCCCAATGAGGCCATGGGAACGCTCACTAAATCCACCGTGTCGCTTACATCGGCACCTCTACTATCAGTGAGCCACCTACGCCCAGCGATCAGAGCCAGCAACGCGACCGGGACATTGATGAGGAAAACCGCTCGCCATCCGAAACCTTCTACGAGTAATGCTCCTACTGACGGAGCCAAGGCTGCCGCTAACCCGCTAACCGCTCCCCATATCCCTATCGCTCTCATTCTACGCTCTATGGGAAATGCGGATAGAAGCAGTGCTAGGCCTGCCGGGTATTGGGCAGCTCCTCCAACCGACTGTATGACTCTTGCACCAATCAACAGGCCAGGCGACGTGGCAAGACCAGACAACAACGATCCGAAAATGAACGCGACCAGTCCCCACAAGAAAACTTTTTTACGTCCGTAACGGTCCGCCATCCATCCCGCTGGTAACAGCAGAGAAGCGACACCAATGTTGTATGCGGTTATAACCCACGACAAGCTAGCTGCTTCGGCATTGGGGAATGCTTCTGCGATTTGGCTCCGCGCTATGGAAATGATCGTGATTTCCATTGCAACCATGAAGCCGACCAGTGAGGTAATGAACAAGGTCTGACGAGCCCGCCGTTCAGTCACATGATCCATCGGATTCTTTAGAGACCTGCAGCAGCGCGATCGTCGGCGACAGCTTGATCCATTTCACTCAGCAAATCGCTTCGCAATGCCCGAACCGTGGAGGCGTAGGCTTTGGGGTCAAGCTGTTCAGCGAAACCTTGAGCGACTTCGATTGCTCTGGCAACGACGTTGTCGGGTGTAGTTGTCTCATCTAAGAATCCAGCATCAACAGCACCTGAGCCATCAACGATGTGAGCGTTGACCACTGAGAGCTGGAGGTGTCTCTTAGAAAGCCTTTCTTCGGCGATCAGCAGTGCCCATCTCGGCAGTGTCAACCCGATAGCAACTTCGTTAAGCCCTATCTTGACCGGCCCGTCAACTCCAACTCGATAGTCGCATCCACATAGCATCAAAGCCCCGGCGGCAACGGCATGCCCGGTACAAGCAGCAACTACCGGCAAGGACGCGCCATATGTCTGGCGAATAAATGCCCCTCCAGCCGTTGTCATTTCAGTGATGGCTCGCGCGTCACCTGAATTAATAACCTCAAGATCAAAGCCTGCGAAAAAGATCTTTTCGTTTCCGGCAAGTACCACCGCATTTACCTCAGCATGCGCTTCGGCATCAGCTAACTCTTCGCTTAGCGCTAATAGCAGCGAAGGAGAAAAGGCATTGGCGCGGCCGTCGTCAACCGAGATGCAAAGAACGTTGTCAGCGCGCTCAGTGGTGATTGATGGGTGCGGCATAGATGCGACCGTAGCGTCAGCGACAACTTTTTGCAGATTAAGTCGGCTCTCGTTTTCGAACGAAACTCCAGAATTACTAGGCTGACTAGATGCCGACTTTGATTAACGATGTCGATTTACCGGTTGTCACCACAGATTTGTCTCTCTCCGAGGCTGAGCGGCGCGAACAACTGCATCAATTAGCCCACGATCATTGGATCGCTAAAGGGGAACTTGGATACGTGATCACCAGTCACGATGACTGCGCCGCAATGCTTCGCGATCGACGTTGGTTCAGTGCATTGTCTCTAATCGCCGGGATGCAAAATTACGAAAGTGAAGAATGGTCCAGTCGACCACAACGGCAAAGCATCCTTTCCACCGAGGGCGAAGACCACCAACGAATCAGAAGAATCGTAAGCCCGGCGTTCACCCCAAAATCCGCGGACCGTCTACGACCCTTTATGAGAGCCGTCGTCAACGACTTACTCGACCCAATATGTGAAGTCGGACGCTCAGAATTTGTCGCCGATGTGTGCGAGCCGTACCCAATTCCAATTATCTGCGAGTTGCTCGGCGCGCCTCGCGAAGACTGGGAGCTGTTTAGTCGATTAGCGGTCGACATATTCAGGGTCTTCAACGGCAACCTAGCGGAGGACGCTCCAGCGATCATTGCCGCAGGTGACGAGATGGACGCGTACATGCTGAACCTCATTGCGGAGCGAAGGTCCGAACCGCGAGATGACCTGCTCAGCGACTTAATCAGCGCTGAGGAAGAAGGAGACCGGCTATCTACCGACGAACTGTTGTCCATGGCAAACGCGATTCTGTTGGCAGGCACCGACACAACAAGAAATCAGTTGGCGTGCGCGGTAGCTCTTTTCGCGCAACACCCTGAGCAGTTTGAGTTACTCCGCTCGAACAAAAACTTAGCTTCGCAAGCAGTGGAAGAAGTCATGCGATATCTCGGTGCTGTGCGCGGTACGGGCCGTTACGCAAGCGAAGAAATCGTTTATCGCGACTTCGTCTTCCCCCCGGGCACTCTTATCTTTCCCAGCTTCGTCGCGGCGAACCACGATGTCGAAAAGTTTCATGAGCCATTAGTTTTCGACATCACCCGGGAAGGTAACGTCCCGCACTTGACCTTCGGAAGCGGAATCCACTATTGCCTCGGAGCTTTTCTGGCTCGGGCCGAACTTCAGGAGGCTTTCTCCGTGATTGCGGACCGTCTGCCAAATCTGAAACTAGACGGAGAAATCACCTGGAAACCATTACAGAACGGGATTTGGGGACCCGAACGTCTGCCAATCGGGTTCGACCGCGACCACTAGCAACACCGATAAACCAAAGCGAAAGTGGGTTCAATGGGAGTGGCAACCACCGCCACAACAGGCATCCCGGCCTGTCCAGGAACCCGCATCTCCGGCTCCGGTCGAAGGCATTGATCTCCCAACCGACACAAACGTCGTGAGTCGACGTTCGGCTCCCTCGTGGCCCGAAGGGCAGGTAGCAGGCTCGCCGGACTCGGACATGGGTCGTCGTTTGTCGAAGGTCTCATCACATTTATGACAGTGATAGGAGTACACGGGCACGAAGACAATCGTAGGGTGATGTGACCAACAACGCCAAAATGGTGTTCGATTCGCGGGGGTCGTTTTGTGACGCAGAGAATCGACCCCGAAAACAACGCCGGTTCATTTTCTCGGGGCCAAAATCACTCGCCATCAGTTTTTGCCATTCATGCCGTGTTGGACATGAGTTGGTCAAGGGTGGTCCTAGTCACTCTCGCTGGCGTTGTTTCTCACACCTTCGGTCGCGGCACGATGCCCCTTTTGCTGCCCGCAATCGCTGACGACTTGGGTCTAAGCGCGACAACTTCGGGCGCTACCGGATCAGTGAACATGGCCGCCTACCTGTGCGGTGTCGTCGCGGTCACCTACCTCGCTAGCCGAGTCGCACCAGTAGTTCTATTGAAATGCGGGCTGTGGATAGTGGCTAGCGGGTTGCTATGCCTCGGCACCGCGTCCAACACCACCCAGTTAATGATTGGTACGGGATTAGCTGGTTTGGGTGGCGCAGGGATTTGGCTAACAATGCCCGTGATCGCCACGGCGAACGTGCCAGTGTCCA
>JASMKJ010000029.1 GCA_030749275.1 Acidimicrobiales bacterium | reverse complement strand
AGTCCGGCCCGGAAACATCCGATGACGTCGGTATATCCCTCGCACACAATGATTTCGTCGGCTTGAACAATTTGTTTCTTCGCCCAATGAAGCCCGTACAACACCTTGCTTTTGTCATATAGACGGGTTTGGGGGGTGTTTTTGTATTTCGGTTGCTGACCTTCTGGGAGCATCCGTCCACCGAAGCCCACAACAACTCCATTCGGGTCACATACAGGAAACATCACTCGATCTCTGAAGAAGTCGATCGCTCCCCCACGCTGACCGGGCCGTCCTAGACCTGCTGCTTCAAGTTTTTCGGTTGCGACACCGAGATGGGAAGCGAGCGCATCCCATTCATCGGGTGCGTAGCCGATTCGGAACTGTTCGACTGTTTCTGAGTCGAATCCTCGGCTTCGAAGATACGCCCGGACCTTTCCTGCCTGTTTTCCGCTGCGAAGTGTCTGATGGTAGAACTCTGCGGTCTTTTCGAGTAGCTCGCTGAGTTCTTGTCGTTCTTTGCTGCTCGCTCCATCAGATGAATCGGTGTAGCGGAGAGCTATGCCCAGGCGGTTCGCTAACCACTCGACTGCCCCAACGAAGTCAAGGTGTTCCATTTCGCGGACGAATGTGATGGCGTCACCGCTTTTTTGGCATCCGAAGCAATAGAAGAAACCTTCGTCCGCGTTGACAGAAAATGATGGTGTCTTTTCGTTGTGGAAGGGGCAGAGGCCACTGAAACGTTGCCCGATCTTTTTCAACGCGACGTATTGAGACACAATGCCCGCGAGGTCTGATTCGACCTTGACGCGTTGGAGGTCTTCGTCGTGGATACCCATTACTTGTTGACGCTAGTGCCTATCGGGGAGCACCTATTGCTCAGTTCTCGGTGGTTTGGTTTATTGCTGCTTGCGCCGCGGCAAGTCGGGCGATCGGGATTCGTGGCGGCGAACACGACACGTAATCGATACCGGTTGCGGCAAGCAGTTCAATACTGGCGGGGTCGCCGCCGTGTTCTCCGCACACACCGATAGAAAGATCAGGTTTGGTGGTTCGTCCTCGCTCAACTCCGAGTTGGACGAGTTCTGTTACCGCTTCGGCGTCGACTTGTTGGAACGGGTTGCTGTGAAGAAGTCCTTGTTCTAGGTACAAACTCATGATGCTGCTCTCAATGTCATCTCGACTGAATCCGAACGTCAGCTGGGTCAGGTCGTTGGTTCCGAAACTGAAAAAATCTGCGTGTTTAGCCAGCTGATCGGCTACCAGGGCAGCTCTTGGTGTTTCGATCATGGTTCCTATCTTGATCGACGCTCCCGACGAGTGTTGTTTGATTGTGGATTGGATGCGTTCTCGTATTCCTGCGAGTTCTTCACCGCTGACGGTGAGGGGGATCATGATTTCAACCAGCGGGGTTCCTCCGTTGGCGGTTCGATCAGCTATCGCGTCGAGTAGGGCGAGGGTTTGCATTTCATATAGGCCGGGTTTGAGCCAGGCAAGTCGAACACCGCGAGTTCCAATCATTGGGTTTCGTTCCCGCCATTGGCGGGCTGCTTGCAGAAGGTCTTGATCTTGTTGATCCAGTTCGTCTCGTGCGGCTGCTTCTATGAGGTCTTCTATTTCTGGGAGGAATTCGTGCAGGGGTGGGTCGAGGAGGCGCACCGTTACAGGTAGCCCATCCATTTCCTCGAGGAGCCCGACGAAGTCTTTGTGTTGGCTGTCGCGCAGTGCTTGCAGCGCTTCTGTTTCTTGTTCAGGGCTGGTTGCCAAGATCATGCGCCGGATGATCGGTAAGCGTTGCTCGTCGAGAAACATGTGTTCTGTTCGACATAAACCGATCCCCTCAGCGCCATTATCTCGAGCAACTTTCGCTTCAGAGCCGGTATCGGCGTTAGCTCGGATGTTGAGGTCGCGAACCTCGTCAGCCCATTGAAGTAACACGTCGATTTCGGGGATCGGTTCAACCTGGGTTGTTTGAACTGTTCCTCGTATCACCTCACCTGATGTTCCATCTATGGAAAGTGTTTCGCCAACGTCGACCCGTTCTCCGTTCACCACAATGTGGTCGTCGGCTAATTCAATGTTCTCTGCACCGCAAACAGCTGGTTTACCCCATCCTCTGGCAACGACCGCCGCGTGGCTCGCTAATCCACCGCGGGTGGTGAGAATGCCGACAGCTACCTGCATTCCGTGGACATCAGCCGGAGAGGTTTCTTCGCGCACAAGGATCACGTCGTCAGTGGCCATCATTGCTTCGTCTGCGGTCAACACGACCTTGCCGACAGCTGCCCCCGGTGACGCTCCAAGACCTTGAGTGAGAACGTCGCGAGTCGAATGTTCAAAACCGGTGTGGAGTACGGCCTCGAGTTGGGTGGGTGAGATCTGCAGCAACGCTTCTTGTTTGGAGATAGTGGGGTTTGGGTCTGCGGCAAGTGACACCGCTTGTTTGATCGCCGCTGCTATTTCTGACTGGGATTCCACAGGGTTCATTATGACGGCACGAGTAGCGACGCTCGAATCTCTCCAAGTTCCCGATCAAGTTTGTCCCACGTCTCGCAGTGGTCGCCGCTGACGTATATCTGCCCGTATACCGAA
>JASMKJ010000028.1 GCA_030749275.1 Acidimicrobiales bacterium | reverse complement strand
AACGTGAAAGGCCGACGCGAAGACGGTTATCACCTCATCGACGCTGAGATGGTTTCGATAGATCTTTGTGATGAACTCTTGATCAGTGATGGTTCAGGGATCAAAGTTCGATCCGCAGGTTCCGGATTTGATGTGCCTATTGACCACAGCAACCTTGTTAATCAAGCACTAGAGATGACAGGCCGAACGGCGGATGTGACGATCATTAAGAGGATCCCTGCAGGAGCAGGACTGGGCGGCGGATCAACGAACGCGGCGGCGGTTTTACGATGGGCCGGATTTGACGACCCAATCGCCGCCGCAAAACTTGGAGCCGACGTCGCTTTTTGCCTCAAGGGTGGTCGAGCGCATGTAAGAGGAATCGGCGAAATACTCGAGCCATTGCCGTACCGTCAACTTGGGATGACTCTTCTGATCCCCCCAATAGGAGTATCCACCCCTGAGGTCTATCGAGCCTGGGACGAGCTAAATAGTCCGACAGGTGACCATGGCAACGATCTTGAAACGGCAGCTCTTACGGTAGAACCTCGACTCGCCGAATGGCGCGACGTTCTCACCGAAGCCACAGGAAAACAAGCCCGAATGGCTGGAAGCGGAGGGACTTGGTTTGTGGAGGGTCATCACGAGGCGTTCACCCATCGAGGGACTACATCGAAGAATGTCGTAACAGTCCCTGCACAAGACGCAAAAGGAGATGCGGGTTAGCCGAATTAGGCCAGTCCGCCGGAACGACTACTTGTTGCGACGCTGGTAACGCGTCCGTCGAAGCATCTTCTTGTGCTTCTTCTTGCGCATACGTTTGCGACGCTTTTTGACAAGAGATCCCATGAGGCATTGCAGGGTAGCCGAACCATTGGCCAGAGCCAACGTGGCAATTGCTGACATTGTTGACGCAGGGGCTGATTCACCTGGCTCCCATCGTTAGGCTGGAGGTATCGACCGAGCACTCAAGTGCTCCGATGGTCGGGGATCGTTCAACTGGCAGGACATCGGGTTTTGGTCCCGACAATGGAGGTTCGAGCCCTCCTCCCCGAACGGACTAGCTACGACTAGATTTCATAGAGCGGACCTTGCGGCGAAGAACGGAATCCATCGACGTGAACCAACATCTTTCTGGCCGTCGTATGAGCGCAATCGTGCTAGCAGCGGGCAAAGGATCGCGAATGCAATCACCGCTACCCAAACCACTTCAACTGCTTGATGGGCAGCCAATGACCGGCTACGTCATCAAAGCGCTTGAAGGGTTAGGAGTTGAGCACATGATCATCGTCGTAGGACATCAAGGGTCCCGGGTTCGAGAAACACTGCTTCAAACAACGAACGACCCATCTGGATGGGAGTTCGCAGAACAGAAGGTACAAAACGGTACCGCACAAGCAGTTGCCGTAGCGCTTCAACTACTTGACCCCACCGACCTCGAAGCAGACGACAACAACGTGATGGTGCTGCCCGGAGACATGCCCCTCCTGACAGCGAGCACCCTCGCTGAACTAAAGGAACTGCACTATGGGTCCGGAGCTGCGGCGACATTACTTACGGCGGAATTCGCGGATCCTTCCGGCTACGGAAGAATTGTCCGTGACGAACAGGGCCGAATCAATCGAATTGTTGAGCACGCAGATGCCCTACCTGAAGAACTGAACATTGGGGAAGTCAACACTTCGGTTTATTGCTTCAAATCCGGTTTGCTTTCCTCGGCTCTTCGCGACGTACGAAGAACGAACTCGCAAAGCGAATACTACTTAACCGACGTCATCGAGCTACTGACAACCTCAGGCAATGACGTCGTAGCAATCACCGTTGATGACTCAGACGAAGTGCGCGGAGTAAACGACAGCCAACAACTAGCTGAGTGTGAATTACTGCTCAGAAGCCGATCTAATGTCAAATAGCCCACAGAAGATGTTGCGTCGGGTACTGTCACGGGACCGTTCTACAACTCTTCTACATCCGGAGAAGCGATGGAACTCGTAACCAAAAAGCGATTACATCTGTTCACGGGAAGAGCGAACCCTGCTCTTGCCCACGAAATTGCTCAACACCTAGGTATTGAGCTAGGTGACCCAGGACTCATCGACTTCGCGAACGGTGAGATCAAATGCCGGTTCGAGGAGTCAGTTCGTGGTGGCGACGTATTCATAATCCAAACCCACGCAGCGACCGAAGACATGAGCGTAAATGACGCGATCATGGAGCATCTGATCATGGTCGATGCCGCTCGACGGGCCTCGGCCAAACGAATTACAGCCGTAGCGCCGTTTTATGGCTACGCACGTCAGGACCGAAAGGCCCAGGGTCGCGAACCCATCACTGCCCGACTGGTTTCAGACCTACTTTTGCAAGCAGGTGCAGATCGGTTGGTGAGTATTGATTTACACAGCGGCCAAATACAAGGGTTCTTCGAAGGCCCTGTCGATCATCTAACAGCGGCACCCGTCCTAATTGACTATCTGCGATCGTTCATCCCGGAAGGGTCCGTGATCGTGTCCCCAGACACGGGGCGAGTAAAAGTCGCAGAGCGATACGCGAAAAGACTCGACTGCGAAGTCGCGACCATTTACAAACGTCGATCCCTGCAATCCACTAATGAGGTAGAGGCCCTTGGCGTAATGGGCGAAGTGGACGGACGGACCTGCATCATCATCGACGACATGGTTGATACCGCAGGAACAATTTGTGCGGCGGTGGACACTCTGATTACCCATGGAGCGTCGGAAGTCTTGTGTGCCACAACTCACGCCGTGTTCTCAGGACCAGCGGTCGATCGTCTAAAGAATTCTCCCTTAAGCAGGGTGATCGTCACCGACACTGTGCCGCTGCCGGATTCAAAACGTTTCGACAAACTAGAGGTACTCAGTGCCGCAGGCATTCTTGCCGACGCGCTCGAATCGGTATTCGAAGACACATCAGTCTCTGAAATCTTCGATGGAGAAAATCACTCCTAGCCGATTAGGTCCCTGTTGGGGTGAGTGATGAGAAGACCCGCACCCTACACTGGGCAATTCCTTAAGCCCTTCCGAGAGGATTGGCCAAACAGCACTTAGTCCCTAGGAGTCATTGGCGATGTCGTCAGAACTGAAGCTTGAGGCTGAAACAGGCCGCGACCACGGCAGCCGCTCAGCACGACGTTTGCGACGTAGTGACAAAATCCCTGCTGTGCTGTATGGCCAAGGCTCAGAACCACTTTCGGTGACGCTAGATCGACCGAAGTTCAGGGCGGCACTCAACGCCGCCGGCCCCAACGCCGTCATCACACTTGACATTGATGGAACTGACTACCTAACCATCGTCAAGACCATGCAGCGTGACCCAATAGCTAATCGTGTGACCCATGTCGACTTCATGTTGATCGACATTGATCAGCGTCTAGTAGTGGATGTACCAATCTCGTTGGTGGGAGATGCCGCACTCGTTCGACAAGAGGGAGCCGTTGTGCAGCAGCAGATGATGACACTTACTGTCGAAGCGCCTGCTGGCAACATCCCTCAACTCTTCGAAGTAGATATCTCCGAAATGTCGATAGACAATCCCGTTCGTGTGTCGGACATTCAAACCGGCAGCGGGGTTGTTCCCCAAGCTGAAGACGACGCGCTAATTGCGATCGGACAACGCAGTAGGGCGTCTATCGCGGCGGAAGAAGAAGCCGAAGCTGAAGGTGAAGAGTCAGATGAGCTTGCCGAGGGCGAAGAACTCGGAGATGAGTCAGCAGATGACGCTGGCGAAGCCGGCGATAATGCTGGCGAAGATAGCTAAGTTGACTGGCAGTGTCGGTATTTCGCCGGGCCGCGCAGCGGCGCGGCACACCGGCTGACTACCTGGTCGTGGGTTTGGGTAACCCGGGCGATAAGTATCTAGGTACCCGACACAACCTGGGATATGAGGTCGTCGAACAAATAGTGCAACGCGAGATGACCTCGTTTGACACCTCGAAACGTGACCGAGCCAGAACTGCTGTCATCACTTATCAGGGACACCGAGTGATCCTCGCCTGTCCCAATACGTTCATGAATCTGAGCGGAGAACCCGTCTCTTCACTAATTCGTCGCAACGGAATTGACCAAGTGGATCGCGTAGTGGTTGTTCATGATGAACTTGACTTAGAACCAGGTCGTGTCAAGGTTAAACGGGGCGGTTCAACTGCCGGACACAACGGCCTAAATTCCATACGTCAACATCTTGGTACAGATGACTTTATTCGTGTCCGGATAGGGGTGGGAAAGCCCCCCGACCCTCAAAGTGGAAGAGATTGGGTTCTGAGAAGGCCATCACCTGAGGATCGATCCGCACTTGACTCCGCGGTAGATGTAGGAGTTGAAGCAGTAAAGGCGGTCGTCATGGGCGGAGTGGAACAAGCAATGAATGAAATAAATGGTCGCCAACAGTGACGCAGAGAGGCGTCCTATCGAAATTGCCGCGACGACTCGCAGTTGACCAAGGCGTTCGAGAAGTACTGGGCCGGGGCAACGCCCAAATAGCGGTAGCGCAGGCGGGCTGGGCTTTCTTTGTCGCGGGTGTCGCGAACCTAACCGACCGAAGCCCGATAGTGGTGGTGACCTCCACCATGAACGAAGCGGAGCGCCTGGCTAACGACCTTCGCATATGGTTGAGTCAAGAAGACGTTGAGATCTTTCCGGCGTGGGAGACGCTCCCCTTTGAGAGAATCAGCCCCGCCACCGAGACCATGGGAAGACGGCTCGAAGTCATAAACAAGATTCAGAACGGAGTTGCGCCGAAGGTCGTTGTCAGTCCCATTCGAGCTCTCCTTCAGCGCATCAATCCCGAGATCAGCGACATCCAACTCCTCAAATTCGAGCGTGGCACAAAGGCAGACGTTTCCGAACTATCGGCATCCCTCATTACCCAGGGATACAGACGCGAACTTCAAGTTGAAGGCCGAGGTGAATTCGCGGTTAGAGGCGGAATCGTCGACATCTTCCCGCCAACGAGCGCGTCTCCGATCAGAATGGACTTATGGGGTGACGAAATTGAACGGCTAAGCGAATTCGCAGTCTCAGATCAACGATCCGTTGCCGAGATCGAATCGATCACCATAGCTCCAGCTCGGGAGCTAGCGCTCACTACTCAGGTGCGAGAACGCGCGCAACAACTAAAGGCCACAGAGCCATGGGGCGAAGAACAATGGGATCGTCTCGCGTCGGGCCAGTTCTTCGATGGAATGGAATCTTGGCTTCCATGGTTAGTCAACGAAGAGTTAATACTTGCTGATCTGTTACCTCCAAAATCGTTGATCGTTCTGCTCGATCCCAAAAGGCTTAAAGATCGGTCTTCTGAGCTGGTAGCAGAAGAAGAGGATCTGGCACAGACACTGGCGACGACATGGAAGGCGTTGGACTCCGGAGGAGAAGTTCGAACCTTCCCAGGGCTTCATGTTCCGTACGAACGAGCGTTGAGTAAATGTCTCTCCGATGTGTGGACGATCACCCACACGTCGCAGAGCCCGGGGCACCCTAGCTTCGAAACTCAGCCCTGGAAAACAGCAGCGGGAAACCCGGAGCCTCTGCTTGACCAGATAAGAGATTTGTCCTCCCGGCCGAACCAACAGTTACTTGTAGCAGCGGACGGTCGAGGCTCAGCCGAAAGAGTCGCGAAAGCGTTGCGTGCTGAAAACATCGACCTAAGGATCCAAGAAAGCGGACTTTATGAGGAGAGCCCAGGCGGACACGTGGTTACGGCACCGCTTGAGAGTGGGTTCATCGCCCCAACTTTGTCGCTAGCGGTGCTGACGGAACGGGACATAACCGGGCGTCGAAGAACCCATCGAGTTAGTCGGCCAACGAAAGGATCTCAACGCACCTTTGAAGATCTACAAGCCGGGGACTACGTGGTGCATCACCATCATGGGGTAGCTAGGTATGCGGGAATGGAACATCGGACCCTTATGGGTTCTGAGCGGGACTACTTGGTGCTCGACTTCAAAGGTACGGACAAGTTGTACCTGCCCAGCGACCAAATAGAGTTCATCCGTCCCTACGTTGGCGGGGAGGCGCCTTCGCTCAGCCGCATGGGCGGTGCTGACTTTGCGAAACAAAAGCAACGAGTCCGGAGCGCAGTCTCGGAAATAGCACAAGAATTGGTAGTCCTCTACCAGTCACGTCTACAAACAACAGGACACTCCTTTCCTGCCCGAACCCAGTGGATGAAAGAACTTTCCGAATCGTTTCTTTTTGAGGAAACTCCTGACCAAGTGACTGCTATCGAAGAGGTCCTTTCAGATATGGAGTCACCACACCCCATGGACCGCCTCGTATGCGGCGACGTTGGTTTCGGCAAAACCGAAGTCGCGATGCGAGCTGCCTTTAGCGCCATCGCTGAAGGAAAACAGGTTGCAGTGTTAGTCCCAACGACACTCCTAGCACAGCAGCACCACCAAACTTTTGAAGAAAGATATGCAGGTCACCCTGTACGAGTGGAAGCGCTAAGCCGCTTCCTTACCCCAACACAGCAACGTCGAGTCATCACCGAAACTATTGATGGCACCGTCGACGTACTAATCGGAACTCACCGTCTGTTGTCTGAAGATGTTCGGTTCAAGAACCTGGGACTCTTGGTGATCGACGAAGAACAGCGATTCGGAGTCGCCCACAAAGAAACCATAAAGAAATTCAAAACTGACATAGATGTCCTCACCCTGAGTGCGACCCCTATCCCTCGAACTCTCGAGATGAGTCTCACAGGAATTAGAGACCTGTCGCTGTTGCACACTGCACCAGCAGAGCGACAACCCATCCTCACCCATGTGGGCGAATACGATGAACGAGCCGCCACTGAAGCTATTAGACGAGAGTTGTTGCGCGAGGGACAAGTATTTTTTGTCCATAACAGAGTGGAGGACATCGCTGCTGTCGCTGAACGACTTAGCCAGATGGTCCCAGAAGCGCGTATCGGAGTGGCTCACGGCCAGATGGACGAAGGGTCCTTAGAACAGGTGGTTATAGATTTCTGGGAACGTGCCTACGACGTTCTAGTTTGCACCACGATTATTGAGTCAGGTATCGATATGCCGAGCGTCAACACCCTTGTGGTTGATCGGGCTGATCTCATGGGACTTGGTCAACTTCACCAGTTGCGTGGACGAGTCGGGCGCTCAGGACAGCGGGCCTACGCCTATCTCTTCTACCCACCCAACAAGGTGTTGACCGAGAAGGCGTTTGAAAGGCTGAGAACGATAGGCGAGGCCACCCAACTCGGTTCGGGCTTTCGAATAGCTATGCGCGACCTCGAAATTCGAGGAGCAGGGAATTTACTTGGAGGAGCCCAATCCGGTCACATAGCTGCAGTTGGCTACGACCTCTACTGCGAAATGGTGACCGAAGCGGTAGCTGAGTTAAAGGGTGAGCCGATCGCCCGAGTACCTGAGATCAACATTGACTTACCCATCAAGGCGTACCTCCCAAACAAATACGTTGAAGCCGAAGAACAACGTCTGGAGGCGTATCGGAGACTTGCTGCAGTCACCGAACTTGTAGAGGTTGCGGATATCGAAGCCGAATGGATCGACAGATATGGACCTATTCCCGCAGCGGCCCAAACGCTCCTGCACGCAGCCCTACTTCGATCTGAGTGCGTCAGGTTAGGAATAGCGGACATCAACGTCACTCACAGGAACCGTGTACGAGTGTCCCCAATCGAATTAACCCAAAGTGAACAGGTTCGATATCAACGCCTGATCAGCGAAGAAAATTTCAACGGTGGGACCTACAAAGAAGATTTTCTTGAGTTAACGATCCACCTTCGAGAGGTTGGACCCAGGCTGCCCGGAGACATCTTTAACTTTCTTCGTGAACTTCGGCCCACCAAATAGGGCATTGAACCCGTACCATTTCCGTCGTGGTACTTAATTGGATCAAGAATCGACAGGTCCCAACTACAACGTTGGTGTCCCTCTTGGTGGTGCTAGCTGCCGGATGTAGCGCGAGCCCTGAACAGACCAGCCGCCTTGACCGTGACGAAATCTTTGACCGCATTGATCAAGATGGTGACGGAATAGCATTGCGCGCCGATTACGAGACAGTGCTCGCCCTCAGCAACCGAACGAAGGTGGTTGCGTCCTACCCCGGGGGCGACATCACCATTGAAGCCGTCTTTGACAGCCTGACTGAATCTCCCCCCAGCGGTCTGATCCATGCCGAGAACCCCTCCGTGGAACAGTTTCGAGCGCGCTTAACTTCCATGGTGCGGCTCCGTCTCGCAGCTGTTGCGATTGACGAGGCAGGATTTGAAATCGAGTTCGATGTCGACGATGAGCTCTTGAATTCTCAAGTTCAAACCCACCTTTCAGGTGGGTTTGAAGAGTGGGCTCAAAGGGAAGCTGTGAAAGCTGACCCGAGGCTCGACAAATTCGCGACACCGCACTGCATAACTCTTATTGCGACCGGAACCGAGATCGAAGCAGTGGCTGCTAGAGAGAGAGTCAACGCCGGAGAGTCAGCTCCAATTGTTGCCTCAGAAGTCAACATCGCAGGTGCTACACCATCGTCCAATGGTGACGTTGGATGCGCAGACCTTCTTAGCTGGGCCAACGCCTTTGGTGAAAGCGCGGCGCCCTTGGGAGCAATGAACGCGGGAGACATCTCAGAAGTTGTCTCAATGGCATCGGATTACAGTCCAACGGGGCGTTTGTGGTTGGCGTTCTTTGTTCGAGAACTACGACATGAGGAAAAAAATCTTTCGGCGCTCGGCCCCTTTGCCCAGCGAGTCCTAGCCGATTTAGTGGTGGGTTACGAAGTAGTGATCGATGACGGAATTGGATATTGGGATCCAGCCGGGCTTTCTGTAACTTCTGCCAGGTAGCTCGATGTTGCCTGAGATCATCATCGGCGGGCTCGGTCCTGGAAGCGACAATATGGTGCCGGAGACTTCGTTCAAACTGGCAAGGGACTACCCAACCTTCTTACGAACCCAACGCCACCCCTGCGCGCATCTCTTTAGCGACGCGAAGTCGTTTGACGACTTGTATGAATCGCAAACCTCCGTCGAGAAGGTATACACATCCATAGTTGAGCGGCTGCTCTCCGAAGCCGAACGTCAAGGAACCATCGCATATCTGCTGCCCGGTTCTCCGCTGGTCGCCGAACGCACAGTGGACCTCTTGCGGGAACAAGAGGACGTTGCGATACAGGTGATACCAAGCATCTCTTTTCTTGACCTAGCTTGGGAGAGACTTCGAGTTGACCCCGTTGCTGGCAGAGTCACCATCATCAACGGCCAAAATTTCGAAAATGAAATTATTGGACTAACCGGGCCTGTGTTGGTTGCGCAATGCGATGATCGCCTCGTCTTATCGGACATCAAGGTCTCCATAGATATGGACAAGCCACCGGTCGTTACCGTCCTTCAACGTCTGGGTCTCGAAAGTGAAAACGTCTTCCAAGTCGACTGGGAACAACTGGATCGTGACATCGATCCGGATCACTTGACCTGCCTATGGGTTTCAGAGCTACCTACCACCACAGCTATCGATGCGATGACCCATCTTCACGCGGTAGTGGGTCGACTTAGGGCAGAGTGTCCGTGGGACAGAGAACAAACCCACGCAAGCTTGGTTTCAGGACTTCTCGAAGAAGCTAACGAAGTGGTCGAAGCAATCGAACTAGTGGAAAGTGACAATGGATCGTTCGACGGGTTGATTGAAGAACTAGGGGATCTTCTTTTTCATATCGCCCTCCAAAGCGCGATTGGCGAGGAAAAAGGCATCTTTGACCTAGGCGACGTTGCTCGCGGAATTCACGACAAAATGGTTCGCCGACATCCCCACATTTTCGACCGGCACCCCGAGACCCCGATGCCGAGTCCAGAGCAGCTTGCCGAGCAATGGAAAGCAATAAAAGCCGCTGAGGAACATAAAGCTTGAATTAGGCCTTCGGTATTGTGCCCCGCCACAGCTACCATCGAACTTGAGCCTATGCCGGCCGTTCACTTCCAGGACTTGGTTGGAGTCGTTCCATGAGCAGCATCTTGAATGTGTCTGGTCGAGAAGTCGTTGACTCTCGAGGAAACCCGACAGTCGAAGCCGAAGTCCGGCTAACCAACGGAGCTCTAGGTAGAGCTCAAGTACCGTCTGGAGCTTCTACCGGCCAGTTTGAAGCCATCGAACTGCGCGACGGAGGTCAACGATTTGGAGGAAAGGGAGTTCTCAGAGCGGTTGAACATATCAACACTGAAATTGCGAGTGCTCTGTTGGGTATGGATGCCTCGGATCAGCGCGTAGTTGACGCGAAGATGATCGATCTGGACGGAACCCCCAATAAGGAACGTCTCGGCGCCAACGCCATATTGGGGGTTTCACTGGCAGTTGCACATGCCGCAGCCATCGAAAGTCATACACCGCTCTATCGGTATCTCGGGGGAGCTAACGCTCACGTTTTGCCTGTTCCCATGATGAACGTAATAAACGGAGGTGAGCACGCGGATAACAATATTGACCTCCAAGAATTTATGATCATGCCCGTGGGTGCCGCATCATTTTCTGAGGGGCTCCGGTGGGGTGTAGAGACCTATCACGTCCTTAAATCTGTTCTTCACGATCGCGGACTATCAACCGCGATAGGCGATGAAGGGGGATTCGCTCCAAACTTGAGTAGCAACGAAGAAGCTCTCGCCCTGTTGGTTGAAGCTGTCGAGCAGGCGGGTTTCGTGCCGGGAGAGGAAATTGCTCTCACCATCGATGCGGCAGCTTCAGAATTCTACAGCGATGGCAAATATCGACTTTCGGGGGAAAATAGAAATCTCGATTCGACGGATTTTGCCCGCTACCTAACGGACCTCGTCGACCGTTACCCAATCGTGTCTATAGAAGACGGAATGGACGAGCAAGACTTTGATGGATGGTCAGACCTGACAAGCGCTCTGGGCGACAGAATCCAGCTGGTGGGAGATGATCTATTCGTTACAAATAGTGAACGCCTAGAAGATGGAGTGAATCGCGGCATCGCGAATTCGATCCTAGTGAAAGTCAACCAAATAGGTACTTTGACAGAAACGCTAGAAACAGTCGATTTAGCCACCACGAGTGGATACACAAGCGTCATGTCACACCGCTCGGGCGAGACAGAAGACACAACGATCGCTGATCTCGCGGTAGCAACTAACTGTGGCCAAATCAAGACAGGAGCGCCCGCCCGTTCAGATCGTGTCGCGAAATACAACCAGTTGCTTCGAATTGAAGATGACCTAGGGGAAGCAGCTTCCT
>JASMKJ010000027.1 GCA_030749275.1 Acidimicrobiales bacterium | reverse complement strand
CCATGCAGGCCCAGTTTGCCATCGACGAATTCGGTGACCAGCTCAAGGTGGCGATCTGCCAGGGTGCGCCGGGGGCCTTTAGCGACCACCGCGTCAACGGAATCAAGTCCGTGCTCGAACAGCACTCTGGAGTGGAACTTGTCGCTGAACCGATTGCAAACTGGTCCAGGCAGGAATGTCTTGAAGCAGTTGAGACAATCGTTCAGGCACATCCTGATCTGAACGTCGTGTTCCCGGTAGCGGGCGACATGGGTCTCGGCGCGGTAGAGGGTCTGAAGACTTCCGGGGCATTACACAACCCGACTGAGGTCGTAGGGTTCGATTCTCTTGGACAGGAAGCGAATTCGATTGCGCGGGGTGAGGAGTACGCGAGCATCTTCAACAACCCGATGGGAATCGGCGCACTGGTGGCGCAGACCGTTAAGACCCATATGGAAGGTGGGACGCCCCAGAGTGATCGACTCGTATCCCTTATCCCAATCACGAGAGACAACGTCATGTCAGAGCTTCCGGGTTGGTTCTGGGGCGAAACAGAACCCGAGCACTTCCCCGAGTACTGATTGAATCGAGAGCGTGTCCGGGCCCAGCCGGTTTGAACCCGGTATGTGGGCCCGGACACAGGCTCTGGTTGCTTTGAAAGTGCCGCATCGGATACTGGTAGGAAGCGTGGGGTACGGTCGGCAGCCAGGCGCACCCGCAGCGACATCAGCAGGGTTGACCCCTTGTTGCGGCATCAGTCAGGCCCTAGGTGACCTGAGACGGTTCTGGGCCAGAAACACGTGCAACGCCAGGGTGATCCGAGCAGAAAAGTGCCAGGAGGCAACGTGACAAGAACGGCAATTGTTCTCAAGATCAAACCAGGTCGGAGAGCGGACGCCGAGATCTTGGTCCGGGAGGTGGCGCCGATACTCGACGAGGTGTACACGCGGGCCGGCGCTCACCGCTGGGTCAAATACACCCACGGAGATAGTTGGATCGAGTTCGTCGAACACTCGGGGACGACAGAGCAACTCCTGGAGGCCGTGACTCAGGACTCCCAACACCAAGCCCTCGCCCCTCGGTTTAGCGAGGTGATTGAACTAGACGATCCGGGCCCGGAAGGACTCTTTCCAAGAACCGTCTACCAGCTAAATCTCGACGGAGACATCCCCTAATCCCGCGGTCTTTGGTCCGACGAGATCGTGATAGCACCGCAGGGCCGATCAGCTAACACCTACGAGACGAAAGGACCCGCATCAAATGGGCTTTGTCAAGACGAAAGAAGAAATCAGTCGGATCCAGGAGATCATCAAGGCGCCCCGCTTTGTGAACGCCGAAATGCTACAAATCGAGTTTTTAACCACCCCGGAAACTGTCCAGAACCTCCTACCTCCAGGGCTTGAACCCACAGAAGAGCCGCTAATGGTGGCCATGGTGGGCCGATGGCAGAGCAACTGCGTCGCCGATTACGACGGTGGTGCCCTCTATGTAGCCGCCCGCCACGGCGATATCGAAGCGACCTATGTGCTTGCTATGCACATGTCAACTGATGCGGCGATCATTTACGGTCGCGAAGTTCTCGGAGAGCCGAAGAAGTATGCAGAGATGGACCTCCGGAAGCGCGGAAACCGAATGAGCGGTTGGCTCGGTAAGGACGGAGTGCGTCTGATCGAAATCGAAGCGGATCTGCACACAGACCTGGGACCGGCCCAGGAGACAGGCGCCAACTTCAATGTCAAGGCTTTACCGGCTACAGACGGGAACGGCCTTGAACACGACGCGGTACTCACATTGGCCGAATTCAACCTCGACTTATCCGTCAATCGAGAAGGAACCGGGTCGCTGACCCTGCGCGGAACCCCCCAAGACCCCTTTGATGAGATCGAGGTTGTCAGCGTGAACCGGGCAACTTATGTGGAAGGTGACCTGATAGCGAGTGCTAGGTCACTCGCAACCATCCCGGCCGAGGATTTTCTCCCCTACTTCTACGCTCGAGCCTACGACTGGTCGTTGCTCGACACGGAAGAGGTCCTTTCGGCCAGTTAGCGCCGCGGCAACACAACTCTCCCGGAACTCTTTCCTCCGTCCTGCCCGACACCGCTACTAATCGAACCTGATTCAGGCGCGGCAGCCCCCATGGTTGGTTAGCACGACCTTGGCGGAACCCCCTAGAGCCGCTCACACTCAGCTGAGGCGCCCCGCTCGGATTCGTCTTAACCCGTCAAATGCCACTGAAGCCACCATGACAGCGCCAATGATTATGTTGATCCAGTTAGTGTCCACACTGCGCAGCAAGAGGCCGTTTCTCAGGACGCCGACTAGAATGGCTCCACCGACGCTTCCGGCAAGTTTGGCTTCGCCACCGAAAAGACTGGTTCCGCCGACTACCACGGCCGCGATCGCCTGGAATTCTAGTCCGACTGCCATCGTCGCCTGAGCGGCACCTAGGCGGCCTGTGAGGACGACCCCGGCAGCAGCCGTCAGGACCCCAAGAACGACGTAGTGGGCAATTCTGTATGAATCAACCTTCACCCCGGACAGCCTGGCTCCCTCCTCGTTACTTCCGATCGCCAAGGCGTATCTTCCGAATCGGGTGTGTTTGACAAGATAGGCAGCTACCAACCATGTACCGGCCAAGAACAACACGGGGAGTGGTAGAAAGCCCACTTTGCCGCGGCCTAGATCAAGAAGAGATTGCGGCAGGAGGTCTACCGGGGTTGTTCCAGCGAACACCAGAGCGAGACCCCGTGCAATCGACAACATCCCGAGGGTAGCGATGAACGGAGGAACCCGGATCTTGGCTACTAGAACACCGTTTGTGGCTCCGATCGCTGCCCCGATCGCCAGAGCGACAGCAATACCCTCGATAACCGTGGCGCCACTTTCGGTCAGTAGCAGGGCCATTATGGAACTTGACAGTGCGATGTTAGAACCCACCGAAAGGTCGAACCCACGGGTTGCGATTACCAAGGTCATGCCGACGCTGACGATCCCAACGACAGCGGATTGACGAAGGACGTTCGTGAATAGGTTCTCAACAGTTAGGAAGTGGGGACTAATCAGACTCATAGCAACGACAGCAACAGCCACCATCAACCAGATGAGTTGTCCTCGTCGCACAAGTAACCGCAACAGGCTGCCGGCCAGCCGAGTAGCTCTCTTATCGTCCTTCGGACTACGACGGGGAGTCATGATCTATCCCCCCGTCGCCGTATCGCGTCAATGGAAACTGCGACGACAATCAGTGCGCCGGTCACTGCAGTTTGCCAGTACACATTTACAGAACTGAGTCTCATGCCACTATTGATGACCGCCATAAGGCCGACAGCGAACACCGTTCCAGTGGCCGTACCTTTACCACCGAAGAGGCTTCCGCCGCCGATCACGGCGACCGCGATCGCCTGGAGCTCGAGCCCAACCCCGATGTCCACGTTGGCGGACCGCAGCCGGCCAACAAGGATGAGAGCCGCCAGGCCGGAAAGAGCACCCGCAGTCATAAAGAACCAGGTCACGTAGCGGTCTACGGCAATCCCGTTAAGTGAGGCGGCTTGCTCGTTGCTTCCTATGTGATAGCAGTTTCGGCCGAAGGAGGTCTTCCGGAGGGTGAACTCTGCTCCAAACCACACGAAGAGCATGACGAACACAGACACTGGCACCGGACCCAACTTGGAGGATCCGAGGTAGGTAACAACCTTCGGGAGACCGGCGATCGTTTCACCGCCGACAATCAACTTCGCCGCGCCATCAAGTGCGATCAGCGTTCCAAGTGTTGCAATTACAGAGGTCACCCGAGCTTTGGTGGTTAGGAGACCATTGATCATTCCCACCATCATCCCGATTAGCACCGGAAGGACCAGTGCCACTCCAGAGGGAACGCCATGACGGGTTACAAGAAGAGCCATGGTCGTCGAGGCGACGGTAATCGTTGATCCGACAGACAGGTCGATCCGGCCAGAGATAATGACAAATGTGATCCCAAGTCCAGCTATGGCGATAAACGACATCTGGCGCAGAATGCTGACAAGGTTGTTGCTCGTCAGCATTCCCGGCGCGAATCGACTGAACAGAATCAAGACCCCGCCGATCGCTCCCAACAAAACCAACTCAGTGCCGTGACCTCGCCATAAAGAAGCCAACCGAGCGGTAGATCTTTTGTTTCTAATGGAGGCCACCGCCGCGCCCCTAACCACCGCTGGCGATATCGAAGACCCCCGCTTGGGTGGTCTCAGTATCCCGTGGATCAAGTTCCATGGCGATAGATCCTCGACGCATTACCAACACGCGGTCACAGACTCCCAACACTTCCGGGAGTTCCGATGAGACGATCAATATGGCGGCTCCGTTGGATTTCAGATTGCTGATCAGCCTGTAGATCTCGACTTTGGCAGCTACGTCGATACCGCGTGTGGGTTCATTGAACAAAAAAACCCGCGCTTGGCTGGATAGCCACTTGGCAAACACCACCTTCTGTTGGTTGCCACCGCTCAGGTTCCGAACGAGTTGATCGATGGTCGGAGTCCTGATGTTGAGGTCGCTGACATGTTTACGGCTTACCGCGACCTCCTGTTTAGACCTGATAACGCCAAACGTCGCAAGGGATTTCGAGATCGGTGCCGTGATGTTCTCCCGCACAGAGCGTCCGACTATAAGACCGTCCCTGTTGCGATCATCGGAGATAAAGGCGATTCCAGCCGAAATGGCATCTCTTGGAGATTGGACTGACTTCAGCTCTCCAAGAATCGTGACTTTCCCAGATTGGATCGGTTCGAGTCCAAAGAGGGACCGGGCTAACTCTCTACTACCGCAACCTGTAATCCCGTATACGCCGACGGTCTCTCCTTCATGGACGGTCATGGTGACATCTGAGAATTTCCCGCCGGCGCCCGAAACTGTCTCGAGTCCGAGAGCAGGGGCTCCAGGTGTTGCCTGAGAGCGCGGGTACTTCTCTGCAAGGTCGTGTCCAACCATCATGCGAACGAGTTGCGATTGTTGGGCCTCGACTGTTAGCTCCCCTTCCGGCCCCACTCCAGTGACGACAGGTACCGTGCCCACCATTCGCCCGTCGCGTAGCACCGTTACCCGATGCGCACACGAGAGAACCTCTTCCAGTCGGTGCGAGATATAGACAATTCCCACGCCAGTTCCGCTGAGAGCTCGCATCGTATTGAACAGGTTTTCGGTCTCATGCGAGTTCAGTGAGGCAGTGGGTTCGTCCATAATGAAGATTCGAGCGTTCAACGAGAGAGCCTTGGCTACGGCAACAATTTGTTGCTTACCAAGGCCGAGATTGGCAACTGGCTCTCTTAGAAACTCCGGATCGAACTCAAGCCGTTGTAGCAGTTCTTCCGCCCGGCTGTATAGCGCTGACCAGTCGATTCGGGCCGGCCAGCGTTTCGGTTCTCGGCCCAAGAAGATGTTCTCTCCAACGCTGAGTTGAGGGACAAGTTCGAGACCTACTTCCTGGTAGATGGCAGCAACGCCGTTCTCCTGGGCCTTGCGCGGCGTAGATACGTCAACTACACCACCGTCGATTAACACCTCTCCTTCATCCGGCTGCTCAGCTCCTGTAAGGATCTTCACAAGGGTTGACTTTCCTGCTCCGTTCTCACCGAGAAGGGCATGGATCTCGCCCCGTTCAAGCGAAAAATCGACTTTGTCAAGCGCTAGAACGCCGGGGTAGTTCTTGACGATCCGTAAGGCTTCGAGAAGGGGAGCAGCTTCCACCGTATGGTCCTATCTTGTGCTCGCTGATGACGAAACGCCGATTATGCCCTTAAGACTATGGTGCCAACTAGATCACTGGTGTGCCAGACCAACACGGGTCGGGGCCGACTCGGTCTCTGACCTATGGCCCAGGACGGCGTCGTGGTTGTCGGTCTGGCGCCGGACCCGGACCAGGCG
>JASMKJ010000026.1 GCA_030749275.1 Acidimicrobiales bacterium | reverse complement strand
AAGGTGCAGGAGGCGAAGACGAGATCAAAGTGGTGCTCGCCATCGACGGACCCGACCCGGATCCATCGGAGTTCCTTGACTGGTGTGTGCCGAGAATGCCCCGCCACACAGTCCCGAGATATCTCGAATTTGTATCTGAGTTAGACAAGACGGCATCAGGCAAGATTAGAAAGCAAGCGATTCGTGATGCGGGTGTCACCGACGACACGTGGGACCGCGAGTCGGTGGGTTACGTAGTTCGCCGCAATTGACTCTGTTACAGGTAGTCGCCCCAAGCGGTCACAGCATGAAATCCTCCGTCAACGACAATGGTTTGTCCTGTCACATACGCCGCAGAGTCACTGGCCAAGAACGCTACGACTGAACCTATCTCCTCCGGCTCACCCCATCGCCCTAAGGCAATATGTTCCGCCAATCCGTCAGCTAACCCTGGGGTCTTCCGACCTTCTTCCCACATTTCGGTGATGATCAGTCCGGGAGCGACGGCATTCACTCTGACCCCAAATTTGCCGAATTGTGCGGCCTGGCTTCGGGTAAGGGAGTCAAGCGCAGCTTTGGTAGCACCGTATGTCGGCAGTTCGGCTACCCCAGTCGCCCCAGCGATAGACGACATGTGAATGACCGACCCGTGGCCTCTTTCGGCCATTTGGCGAACCAGCGCTTTGGTGGTTTCAAGCGGCGCGTGATAGTTCAATCTCATCACCATTTCGTCTTCGCCTCTGATTTCGCTGACACCCGCGTTGTTCACAAGAATGTCAACGCCACCCAAAGCTTCGATCGCTGAATGCGCAAGATCCACCCCAGCGCCCTGCTGAGCCAAGTCCGCGACAATAACGACTGGATCATGAGGAAGGTCTTGGGCAACCTTGTCCAGGTCGTCCTTGGACCGCGCCGCCAATGCCACTCGTGCACCTTGTTCCGCGAGCGATCTCGCGCAATGCTCCCCTATCCCTCGACTGGCCCCTGTGACTAGTGCCAAACGTCCATCAAGTGTTCCCATGGGCTACCTTTCGACCTTTGTAATTGTTGCAGCACCACAAAGACCGCGCTCTGAAAGACTGGCGAAGTGAACAACCCACTCATTGTTGAGGTCACTCGAGGCTCAAACATCGAAAGCGTTCACCTAGTTGATGTTGCGTTAGTTGATAGCACCGGCAATTTGATCGAAGGGTGGGGTGAGCCAAGTCGACCGACGTTGCCTCGTTCTTCTCTCAAACCCATTCAGGCCACGCCTCTGATCACCGAAGGAGTAGCTGATTCTGAGGGGCTGGGCGCCGAGCAGCTAGCCGTTGCGTGTTCAAGTCACAGCGGGGAGGCTGCCCATGTTCAAGTTGTCGATCGTTGGTTAGAGCGATTGGGCTTTTCTCACAATGTGCTTGAGTGCGGTGCTCATGTTCCGTCCAATCCTGACGCTGCCCGCGACTTGGTGCTCTCTGGCATCGAACCCGACAGTCGTCACAACAATTGTTCGGGAAAACACACTGGTTTCGTTTCGCTGTCCAAACACTTTGATTTGGATGTGTCTGGCTATATCTCTCCCGAACATCCGGTGATGAAACGTTTCATAACGCCCGCTATCCAAGATTTCTGTCGGATCGATCTAAGTGACCAAGTGCCTGGAGTGGATGGATGCGGTGTCCCCGTGTGGTCTATTCCTCTCGACCATTTGGCGGGAGGTTGGTCGCAGCTTCGGGCGCGGGGCTCCGGGCGACGCCTTCTTCAGGCAATGACCGAAGAACCATTTCTCGTTGCAGGAACAGATCGAGCATGTACTCGTTTAATGGAGGCTGCAGCAGGGGACGCCGCAGTAAAAACAGGCGCTGAGGGAGTGTATTGCGGGGTGGATCTGCGCGAAGGTTTTGCTTTCGCTCTGAAAGCTCGAGACGGTCAAGCCAGAGCCGCTGAGGTCGCCGCTGAATGGGTACTAGATCGCCTGGGGTGTGTAGATTTCAACGCGCCGAGAGCCCTGCAGAACTGGGCAGGAACAAACGTCGGAGAGATACGAGTTT
>JASMKJ010000025.1 GCA_030749275.1 Acidimicrobiales bacterium | reverse complement strand
CGCAGGCTGATTCTCCAACGCAACCCCATTCGAGTTTCTTATAGCCACGCCACTGCAATCCGTTGATCAACAGAATCATCTGAGCGGGCGTCGCGTAGACGAGACAAATATCAGGAGGATCAAGTCGCTTCGCTGAGAGCGGCGAGACAGCCATCGCTGCGTACGTCCCGAATGGGACACAATCCATAGCCTCCTGATGAGCTGTGCTGTCGTCAAGGGATTCGAACCAAACACCCTGCATCCGTTCACCTGATAGCCATTCGTCATCTTGAGGATGGAGCCCGATGACGGCACCGCATTGATCGCCAACTAAATCGGACCGGGTGATACCTACCGTCCAATTCAAGCGGCTTGCCATTCCTACGATTTGATCAGTCGTGTGAATTGAATCAGGCCTGCGGATACGAGGCACCTCCTCCATTTCTTCGACGGTCTCAAACAACTTCATCCCGATCGGAGTAGTCCGAATTCGCAGAAGTGCTTGAAGTCGAGCCAATAGGTCATCCCAATCGATTTGTTCGGTACGGAGATGCACCTGCTGTTCATCACTGTCGCTCATAGTTTCCCCTAACGCGCTCAGGTCAACCTACCGCGGTATGTCAACGGATTGAGATACCAATGGATAACGGTCGCTATTCAGAAGCTATACGGGATTTCACGGTTTGTTGGATTAGGGTGGCTAGTCGGTCATCGGAGATGACTAAAGCGATAAGAGGTTGAGGAGAACGCAATGGCCGATGGTCTTCGCATTGAAACTCATGGGAACGTCGGAGTGGTGATCATGGATAGACCACCCCACAATTTCTTAAATTTCAGACAGATCCACGACATAGCCGACGCGCTCGAGGAAATGCAAAACAACATGTCCATCAGGTGCGCGGTATTGGCTGCTGATGGCCGTTCTTTTTGTGCAGGAGCTGACTTTGCCGGTGATGGCGTGGGCGGCGGCGACGAAGAAGTCGTGGGCGGCGACGCGACGCTCGCCTTGTACCAAGGCTCAGGGCGCCTCTTTGATGTGACGTTGCCCATTGTTGGGGCAATACAGGGACCAGCCGTTGGAGGTGGTTTAGGATTGGCAATGGTCCCCGATATCAGGATTACATGCCCCGACGCTCGATTTTCGGCCAACTTCGCATCGCTTGGAATCCATCAAGGCTTCGGGATGAGTATCACTCTTCCTCGCTTACTCGGGCCGTCGCGCGCTGCTCAAGTCCTCTACAGTGCCAAACGCTACAAGGGCGAAGAAGCAGTAGCGATAGGGCTAGCCGACGAATGCGTCCCGAACGATCAAGTAAGGGAGCGTGCCATAGAAGTCGCAACAGAAATTGCAGCCAACGCTCCTTTAGCCCTGAGAGCAATCAAGTCCACCCTCCGACTAGGGCTCGGAGACCAAGTTAGAGAAATAACCCAGCGGGAAGCTCAGATTCAAGCCGAGCTATCTGCCACAGAGGATGCTAAAGAAGGCATCGCAGCTGTGGGTGATCGCCGGCCCGGGAACTTCACAGGAAAATAACGAGCTCGATACGCGGAGGTTGAGGCCGTTGATCAGGCGAAGCGTCGAATCGAAATGAACATTCTCATTAGTGGAGCCAGTGGGCTAATCGGGTCAGCGCTCACGGCTGCGCTCCAAGCTCGCGGTGACAAAGTGACGGGAGTGTCCCGAACTCCATCCCCAAATCAAGTTCGCTGGGAAGAAGTGACACCTGATTTGATGAATGATTTTGACGCTGTGATCAATCTGGCTGGCGAGTCCATTGCCGGGCGGTGGACCAAAGGTAAGAAGCGACGAATTCTCAATAGTCGAGTGAACTCCACCTCAGTGTTAGCTGCCGCAATCACAGGCTCCAAAGACCCACCCAGATGCATGGTTCAGGCCTCTGCAGCGGGGTTTTATGGTGATCGTAAGGACCAAATCTTGGATGAGGAGGCCCGAAGCGGTGACGGTTTCCTCTCAGAAGTGTGTCAACAGTGGGAGGCTGCGGCATCTCCAGTGACTGATGCCGGAACCCGACTGGTAACGGCACGGTTTGGAATCGTTCTGGCCGCTGGTCCAGGGGCACTGGGACGACTGGTTTTGGTGACTCGATTGTTCTTGGGAGGCCCATTAGGAACTGGACGGCAGTGGTGGAGCTGGGTTTCCCTCAACGACGCGGTGAGAGCAATCCTTTTTCTCTTGGATCAGCAGATTTCGGGGGCAGTAAACATCGCAACAATTAACCCACAGCCTCAAAAGGTGTTTGCTTCAACTTTGGGGCGAGTCCTTCACCGGCCAACGCTGACTCCAGCCCCTCGATTCGCGGTTACAGCTGCGCTAGGGGAAATGGGCGCATCTTTGCTACTCGCGTCGACGCGACTGACTCCGTCGGTACTTGACGAAAAAGGCTTCGAATTCCGAGACCCCGACTTAGAAAGCGCGCTCCGAATAATCTTGGCAACCTGAGCGGACAGAAGTGCATCAAACAAGGAAGGCACCACCATGACACTCCAACCAGATACGCAAGTCTTCGTAGACATGGTGGAGGCTGCTCGCGTCGACGCTCCCACCGTCGCGGAGCAGACACCAGAATTTTCGCGAGAACGTTATCGAGCGATGGCCCACATTCTGGGAGAGGGACCTGAAGTCCCCGGGGGGATCGAAGATACAGAAATTCCCGGACCTGCCGGTCAAATCCCGGTAAGGATTTATCGACCTAACGATGAGGGACCGCACCCCGCTTTGGTGTTCTTTCACGGCGGAGGTTTCGTCATCGGAGATTTAGAGACCCACGACAAAGAATGCCGATTGTTGTGCACCAAAGCTGAGTGCATGGTCATCGCCATCGATTACCGGCTCGCCCCTGAAGCAGAGTTTCCAGCAGCTGTCGAAGATGCTTGGGCGGCGGTCAAATGGGTTACGACATCGGGTGGGGCGATTCAAGCGGATACGAGCCGCGTAGCAGTCGGAGGAGATTCAGCGGGCGGCAATCTAGCTGCAGTTGTCGCCCTGATGGCACGAGATGCGGGGATAGATCTGAAGCTCCAGATGTTGGTGTATCCAGCAACTGATGCCTCTCAGCATTACGAGTCGTTTACTGAAAACGAAGCAGGCCCGTTGCTGACGGTAGAGGTAATCAACTGGTTTTGGTCCCATTACCTAGGACAGCAGTCACTGGCTGAAGCTTGCACTGATTGGCGTTTTTCTCCAGCGCGCGCTGACAGTCATAGCGGCGTAGCTCCAGCTTACGTGGCGACATGTTCGGCGGATCCACTTAGAGACGAAGGAAATGCGTATGCGAACACACTTTCCTCGGCTGGCGTGCCGGTACAGCACACACTCTTTGACGGCGAACCGCACGTCTTATTCCAGATGTTCAACACTTGTGCCGGTGCAAAAAGACTCATCGAAGAATGCGCAGCGGCCCTCGTGGCGGCATTCGAGTGACCACCCAAGTACAAAGAGACAAATGGGGCATTGCTCATGTGAAAGCCCCGGACCAGCTAGCGGCATTTGAAGCCCAAGGTTGGGTAGCCGCGGCTGATCGAATGTGGCAAATGGACTTTGATCGCCTGAGAGCACAGGGACGTTGGGCAGAAACCGCTGGATCAAAGGCCATCAAAGAAGACGCATTTTTTCGACGCCTTGGTCTGGCAGAAGTAGCGCAACGGCACTGGGCCATGCTGACAGCAGAAACCCAAGAAATAACCCAAGCTTACGCCCGTGGAGTTAATCGCTGGCTTGAAGAAAATGCAGATCAGCTGCCTGAAGAATTCGGTCATCATGCCGTGGCGCCGAACCCGTGGGAGGCGTGGCATTGCCTAGCCGTCTACAAAGTTCGTCACATCTTTATGGGAACCCTCAACAGAAAGCTTTGGCGAGGATTCCTACTGACTAGAGGTCACCCTGAGCTCCTGCAAGCAATGCGAGAGACCGGTGGTGAGCGCTCGGTGATTACAGCAAGTGGTGTTCCCACGCAAGAGCACTTGTCGAACTTGAGCGAGCTTCTGCAATCCAATGCTGATCAGTTGGAGGGTCTCGTTGATATCGATGGAGGCTCCAACTCTTGGGCCATTCATGGATCACGCACTTCAACGGGTCTGCCGTTGCTCGCCGGTGATCCCCACAGAGGTATCGAATTTCCAAACGTATACCACCAGTTCCATATGACCTGCCCGGAGTTCAATGCCATTGGACTCGCTTTTCCAGGGGTCCCTGGTTTTCCTCATTTCGCTCATAACGAAGATGTGGCATGGTGCATCACTCATGGAATGGCGGATGACACTGACCTCTTCGTAGAGACAGAAGACCTAGAAGCCGTTGAATGGGCCTCGGAGACGCTGACTGTCAGAGGAGAAGGCGACTTCCCCATATATCGCGGCTCCACCGGGAACGGACCAGTCGTTATTGGAAATCCCTCAGACGGAGTAGCGCTGTCTATTGCTTGGACGGGCATGAACGGTCAGGACACGACGTTTAACGCATTATTGCCAATGTTGAAGGCAACGACCTGTGAAGAACTTGAAGCAGCAGTTGAGCCGTGGGTAATCCCTGTAAATAACCTCCTGTCCGCGGACCGCGACGGTCATATTTCATTCAAGGTGAGAGGACGGGTGATTGAACGACCAACCGAAAATAGGTGGATTCCCGTACCAGCAAAGCCCTCGGCTAATTGGTCACAATTGGATCCAGTCCCATTCGAAGAGCTCCCCGGGGAAAGCGACCCAGCAAACGGCTATTTGGTAACGGCTAATAACCGGATTTCCGATGGAGGTCCGTATATTTCCCTCGATTTTGCAGGTCCGGCAAGGTACGACCGCATAGTGCAGTTACTCGATGACCTACCCAACGCGTCCGTAAGTGACATGGAGCACATCCATAGCGATGTGGTCTCACTTCGAGCACCCGCCATCATCGATGCAGTAGTGACACGGGCATCGAAATACACCCACCCATCTGGCGCTTGGTTAATTCGCTGCTTGACCGATTGGGATTGCATAGTTTCTGAAGACTCGATCGAGGCGTCAATCTATTCCGTAATCCGCCGTCGTTGGAGCGAAAGCGTCGGCGAACGGATTGGCGCGGCAAAACCAGATTTTGGCGCTCCGCAGTGGCCTTCACCTGAAGCGGCTAGCCGCATGCTTTCTGAGGCGGCGATACACCTACTCGTAGACGATGCGTGGCATCTGATCCCGGGACTTGACTCGCAAGAAAAACTAGATCAGGCCTTGTCCGCATGCATTGACGAAACCCTTCAGGAGTTGGAGCAGCGACTCGGAGAAGACACATCTCAGTGGACTTGGGGCCGCGTCCACAGAATGGCATGCCCGCACCCTCTGGCATCAGCACTCCTAGAAGCGCGGCACCTACACCCCCCAATTGATGGTTGCCCCGGTGACAGCGACACGGTGCGATGCGGAACAGTGATCCCCGAAACAGGAGAGCGGTCGGCGGCTGCGTCAGTAGCCCGGTATGCGTTCGATCTCGCTAATTGGGATAGATCTGGCTGGGTAGTCCCTCATGGCGTGTCCGGGGTGCGCGGAGGAGGACACGACACTGATCAACGATCTGCTTGGTTGAATTGCACTCTCATCCCGATGGCGTTCAGTGTTGCAGCTATCAGCGAGGTTGAAGCTGAGCGCTTTGAGTTGTAAGGCAGGACCAAATTTCTTTTTGGTTCACAGTTTGACATCCAATGCACACACGCGACTAGGTTCCGTTCATGGCCCTGACCGAGTCTGAGAACTATCTCAAATTAGGCACTCAATTGACCGACACCCACGAGAGCGTTTGGCAGCGTTTGGGTGCCTGTGGGACCTGGTGGACCGGTGCTGACCGGGTCGCAGCTATGTCAGAAGTTCGCAGCGCGCTGCAATGTGATCTTTGCAACAAACGCTCCGAAGCCTTGAGTCCAATGATGGTTAC
>JASMKJ010000024.1 GCA_030749275.1 Acidimicrobiales bacterium | reverse complement strand
ACGACAAGCCGTTCCTGAAGTTCGAACGGTTGCTTGATACCTACATGACCAACGCGCCGCGCTGGCTCCGGTCATTTCGGTTGGCAATGCCGGTATGGATTCGAGAGAAGCTATTCCAGAGGCGCCAGTTGGCCACAGCGTTAACAAGGAAGGACCAAGTTGTGACTTGTTGCTTATCTGGAGTCGGCATCGACAAGATCCTCTAGGCTTGAAGACACGATCTCCACATTTCACTAGCCGTTACATTGGTGCAACTGAACGCTGAGCGCCGTGAATTATGGTTTCTGGTCATGACAGCCGCACATCACGCGCTACACACAGGGTATCGAGGGGCACGGTTCCTTTCCAGAGTACTTCTTCGGGATGTATCTAACGTGTTCGCTCATGGAGTTCATACCCCCCGTATGCATGAGCGAATCTGGGTAGACCCTCGACAGTGTGAAACGATGAACGTCGAATTCGGCTGGAGCAACTTTGGTGAACTCCGCCCTGGGGATTGGGATAATCGATCCCTGTCGCTGAGAGAGGAGCCAGCGACCCAAGAGTATCTAGCCCATTGGAAGAAAATAGGGGCTTGCCTAGCACACTGGACTGACGGTATCTCGTGGGAGTCAACTGGGATATATGATCATATGCTCCAGTTGATTGAGGCTGGCGGCAGAACTGATGGTTGTATATCTATTGATGATATTACGCGAAGATATCGAAAATTGGACGAGATCTTTGAAGAAGTAAAGAGATCAAAAAAGTTGAGCACGCGAGCGGAGTTGTCACACATCCACTTCAGAGAGGTCGGAGGTGTGTTGTTCCACATTGACCGGAATCTGAAGCCTGTGTTTGGCCTCTGGGGGTGCCACCGGTATGCAATGGCTGTCGCTGCTGAACTTCCCTTAATGCCGGCTCAGGTTGGTGTTGTCCACGCCGAGGTAGAGGATACCTGGCGTGACCAATACTTACGTGGTGCGAGACGCGGTCCGTTTCTGACTGGCCGTCGACTTGCCGCAGACCGTGGAATCAGTTAGTCGCGGCACACTGCGCCCTGGTTGATCCTGACCTTGTGGGTGCGCTCTGGGTGTCAACGAAGTGCTTCGATTTTCCTCGTAGGCTCCGACTCACTGTGTTTGCCGTTGCGTCCATGTCAGGTCGTTGGTGAGGCAGTTGCCAACTAGGCCGAGGGAATCGATGAGATCAGGTTGTGAGTGCACCAGATGACCGATTCCCTGACGATCGTCGGCCTCGGGTATGTGGGCCTACCGTTGGCGCAGGAGGCCTGCCGTAGCGGCTTGACCGTTGTTGGTTTAGATACTGAGCAAGCGGTTGCAGCGAGCCTCTCGAGTGGAGAATCGCACATCGACGATGTCGATTCGACTGGTGTCGCCGAGATGCTCGCAGCGGGCTTCAATGCCACCACCGACTCAGCTTGCATACGGGACTCCGGCGTCGTCGTCATCTGTGTCCCGACCCCCCTTGACGAGGATGGAACGCCTGACCTGGGCGCTGTCAAGGCTGCTACCAGGACCGTCTCAGAGCATCTGCAACCGGGCTCGCTCGTGGTCCTCGAATCGACCACCTACCCGGGGACGACCGAAGACACGGTCAGGCCCCTGCTCGAGTCGGGGAGCGGGCTTACCGCCGGATCTGACTTCAATCTGGCCTACTCGCCCGAACGGATTGATCCCGGCAACCCTGTCTGGGGCCTCCGCAATACTCCCAAGATCGTCGGTGGGTTGACCCCGGCCTGCACCGAGCGGGCGATTCAGTTCTACGAGCAAATTGTCGACACGGTGGTACCGACAGTCGGCCTTCGCGAGGCCGAGTTCGCCAAACTGCTCGAGAACACCTACAGGCACATCAACATCGCCCTGATCAACGAGATGGCCGTGTTCTGCCACGAGGTCGGTATCGACCTGTGGGCGGCTATCGACGCGGCCGCCACCAAGCCCTTCGGGTTCCAGGCGTTTCATCCGGGACCCGGGGTGGGTGGACACTGCATTCCCATTGACCCGAACTACCTGTCGTGGGTGGCGAAAAGGGTCGGCTACCGCCTTCGCTTCGTGGAACTCGCCGAGGAGGTGTCGGAGCGGATGCCTGCCTATGTAGCAAGGCGCGTTCAGGACTCCCTAAACCGGATGAGCAGGCCGTTGAACGGGTCACACGTTGTGCTCGCGGGAGTCAGTTACAAGGCCAACGTGAGCGACCAGCGCGAG
>JASMKJ010000023.1 GCA_030749275.1 Acidimicrobiales bacterium | reverse complement strand
GGCGTTCCACAGCACCCTGGCGGTAGCTTCAAATTGTTCAGGAGGTGTGATCCATTCACCGTCGTGGCCGTCAAGGTAACCCGGGGGGTTCAAACGCATGAGTTCCGCGAAAAACCCACCGTCCGCCAACATTTTGACGTGATTACCAAAAGTTAGCCGGTGCCCATTGCGTTCCCGGTGACTTTGGATCTGTTGCACCAAACCAACCCGTTGTTGGTCATCATCTCCAGGAACCATGCCTTCGGTGTTGACGGCGTAGGGCATGAATTCCGTGCGGAACGGCACCTCCGGACCGCCGATCGTCTCCTCCAGTGCAGCCCATTCGAGCTCGAGGTCATACATGGGAAAAGCCGCATCACAAATGGTGGTGTGACCCCCTGCGTGGATAACGTCGCGTGCTCTCTCAAGACCAAGCCTGAAACGGGAAGGTTCGAGGGAATGGGGAACGAAGTGCCTATTCGCGACAAACAACCCATTCTCGAAAAATGCCCCTCGATCAAGATCAATTTGGGGATGGCGCTGGGCTGAATCCATATCCAAACCCATCCACCGATAGCAAGCATCATTAACGATGATGGAGTGGTAACCGCGATGCCACACGATGATTGGTCGCTGACGATTGATGTCGTTAAGGAGTTCTCTGTCAACCTCGCCATGCCATCGTGGGTGATGTCCATAAACAAAGAGAGGTTCGTCATCGGGTCCATCGGCGGCGAATTTGTTGAGGGCGTCGAGGAATTCAGTACGGGTGCCAACGGCCCCTATTTCGGCCCAAGGGAGATCCCATTCCACAGCAGTGGCGAACTCCATAGTGAGAAGGCGAGCCGCCATCGATGGATGAAGGTGCGGATCGATAAAGCCCGGCATCAGAACGTCACCACCGAACGTGTCGTCAATGGTGTGCCGCTCTTGTTCCAGCCAGGGCTTGAGTGACTCCAAGCTTCCAACGCCCACTATTTGACCATCGCGCACCGCTATGGCTTCCGCCACAGGCATAGACGGTTCCATCGTTCGGATCTGACGTGCCGTGTAGACGACCAGTTCGCTCATATATCAGTGCTCGGAGCCCATGTGGAATGGGTACCGCTTGAAATTCTTTCCGGAAGTCGAATTTGACAAACTGGACCTTGCATCAGATCGGAGGCATCAAAAACAAGTGCCTCGGAACAGTCGTTATTGAGGTCAGAAGCGAAGGTCACTAGATAACCATCATCTTCCGCTTTGGAACCGTCCCGTGGGGCCATCACGGTCTCGCTGACGAAAACGCCTGGTTCAAATTCGTATAGCTCTTCGGTCCCAGTGTCGAGATTGTGTTTAATGAGGCCATCAAATGCGAACAAACCCGGGCTGCAGCGAGCGTTATAGGAATATTGATGTCGCCTACCAGCGTGACGCCCGTTGATCATTGGGAATTCGGCGCAAGTCTCGCTCATGGGTTCTTCCGTGCACTGACCAGTAACTGTGTTGAATTTCCAACGGTGAGCCCTGGCTTGAAGAACATTCATGTCTAAAGTCTCGAACCCTTTATGGCTTCCGGTTCCTCGCTCCACTCCACGGGCAGTCGGGTTATGTTGAAAAAATCCATCGAGGATCACCCAGTCACCCTCTTCGTAAGCATTAGTCCAATGCAGAACAAAGGTGGGATCTGCTTCAAACCAAAGGATGTCCTCTGTCGATCCGTGCCTTGGCAGTAGTGCGAATCTGCTGGGAAGATCGCGATCGAACGTGTTCGAGTAGTAACCGTCGGCTAGGGCTTCGGGACTCCAAAACAGAGGCAGATCGTTCAAGATTGACCAATTTTCTGTAAAAGCCATGTCATGAGGTAGTCGCGGCCCAGGTAGCGGAATATCTACATGAGTCGTGAGTTCGCCAGCACGGTTAACGACCCCGTAACGCATGTAGGGCGCTTCGGTGAAATAGCTGAAAAAGAGCAACTCGCCGGTATGTTCATCAAGTTTCGGGTGAGCAGATACGCCCTCTTCGGGAAAAAATCCGTTCCAGGTGGTTTTTCCGAGGTCCTCTAAGGTTCGCGGGTCCAAGCGATATAACTCGCCGCATTGGTAAAAGCTCGCGAGAGCGGCGCCCCCGTGGACAATGACATCGGTTGAAGCATTGTCTTTCATGAACGTGCGAGCACCCCATCCATAATCTGCAATCGCATTCGAAGGGTGTTCAGCGATCCCGGCCCACAGACTCTCGTTGGATTCCTGCTCTGCGAGAAATGCATCGGTCCGAACGAATCGGTTCGCGTAGCGAGCTTCACCGTTTTCGAACGAAATCGAGTGCATCATGCTGTCACCATCAAATGGGTGATACCGCTTTATGGGTTCGAAGAGCGGGTTCTCAGTGTTGCGGAGATAGACACCGTTGAGGTCATCAGGTATTTCGCCTATGACGTCCATATCCCAGGCGTCGTATTCGCGGTGCTGTGGACGCCACGCACCAGAGCGGTAAGGGTGATCATCGTCGGGTGGTAACCCTGGTTCGAATGTTTCTCGTAAGGCAAACGTCATTCTTTCCCCCGCTTCGAGATTAGCAACGCTTAACAGGCGGTGACCTAAAGACATTCGCTGTCAGCTAGTGCACAATAATGCATAGGCGGAAACCCTAAGGGGGCACCGATGACAAAATTGACGACTGAAGATCTCTATGTTCTGTGCCGAAACGATCCAGAATTTCAGATGGCGTCAAGATATTGGACCGGGGGAGTGCGATTAGAGATAGGAGAAGCCACCCTTGGAGTCTGTATCAGAGACGGACAGACAGACAAAGGAGTTCCCGACCACGGCACCGGTGTCGTCACCATCAGTGGACCAGAAGAGATTTGGGACCAAGTCCGAAGTGGTAATCCTCCACGATTCATGAATGACATAAATATCGCCACGGGCAAAGGCGGGCTTTCATGGAATGGCGACCGACTCGCCTGGTGGCAACATCTGCCCGCAATCCAACGACTGTGCGAATTGATACGCACTTCGAATCCACCTGCTGAAGAAATCGCCCGAGAAGGCGACGGGCACGGATCATTTGACTCTCCCGTCGGGCGGTATCTGCGTTTAGAACTTCAAGGCAGTGAACATAGAATCTATTTCGAAGAAGCAGGGGAAGGCATACCTCTACTGTTGCAGCACACAGCGGGGTCTCACGGGGTGCAATGGCGCCACCTTTTTGAGTCGCGAACCATTACCGATAACTTCCGATTAATCGCGTATGACCTGCCCTTTCATGGCAAATCCATCCCACCAATAGGACGTGAGTGGTGGTCAGAGCAATATCGGCTTGAAGGCGACTTTTTGCGGGCAGTCCCCATCGCTATTTCCAAAGCTCTAGAACTCGA
>JASMKJ010000022.1 GCA_030749275.1 Acidimicrobiales bacterium | reverse complement strand
AGCACATGGCGTCAGCTTTGTCCGAAGCCCAAGTCGACACAGATGTGGAGCAACGGATGCTCGACTACTTCGCGATGGCAGCGGATCACTTGATCAACAAGGCCGATTGAATCGAACCGGATAGCTAGCTCAGAGTACGGTTATTGAAAGGGGACAATCATGGATCAGAACGCGTTGGACTTGGGCTTGCTGCTGTTGCGCCTCACCCTAGGAGTAACACTTGCACTCCATGGGGTCGCCAAGTACCGGGGAGGAATCGACGGTGTCGGTCGCTGGTTTCAAAGTGAGGGCCTGAAACCCGGAATAATTCATGCACACCTAGCTGCATTAGGTGAAATTGGTTTTGGTTGCGCGATAGCGGTCGGCTTCTTGACCCCCTTAAGCGCAATGGGCTTTGTAGGGGTTATGTGCGTCGCCGGATGGGTTGGTCACCGTCAGAACGGATTCTTCATCATCAAAGATGGATGGGAGTATGTATTCGTGCTTGCGGTGACAGCGTCCTCATTGGCGCTGTTTGGTCCTGGAACGTGGTCTTTGGATAACGCCGTAGGAATCGAGTGGGCGGGAATTGGTTGGTTCGTCGCCGCGGTCATTGGAGGAGTGGGTGCAGCACTGGCGTTGTTGTTGGCCCTTTATCGACCGAACGGAGAGGGATAGTTAGGGTCGTACCCCTGTTCCGCACGTTATGTCCAATACGTTCTCGGATCTGCGAGTCAAGCTTCTTCGCTATTCAGGCGTCTCAGTTATTACTGTACTTGTCACTCAAAGCTGTCTTTGGTTGGGATTGGCGGTCATCAAATGGCCTGCCTTAGCGGCCAATGTTTTTGCAGTCACCATCGGAGCTGTTCCCGCTTACCTTATGAACAGGTCATGGGTCTGGGGGCGCAGAGACTCCCATTCAGTTCGGGCGGAAATATTGCCATTTTGGCTGTACAGCCTTCTGGGTCTCGTAATCTCGACAACGCTGGTTGCTTTGGCGGACATTTGGTTCACCTCGACAGCGGTTTTGATGCTGGCGAATCTTGTGGCTTTCGGAGCGCTCTGGTTGGGAAAATTTTTTGTACTTGAAAAGGTCTTATTCAAATGAGTGTGACTCAATGATGAGAAAAGACTTAGAAATTGCCGCGCGTTCAGCCCGTGGCTTCATGCCCCATGATGAGGGCCTTGGTCTATACCAGGCAGCGCTTGAAGTAAATGCGGTGGGGCCGATTGTCGAAGTGGGGTCCTATTGCGGGAAATCGACCATTTACTTGGGAGCGGCAGCGATCGAAAGCGGTTCCACAGTATTTACGATCGATCACCATCGAGGTTCCGAAGAAATGCAACAGGGTTGGGAACATCACGACACAGAAGTCGTAGACCCGGTAACCGGCAGAATCGACTCTTTACCGGAGTTGCGTCGCAACCTTGAAGGGGCAGGACTTGAGAACGTCGTTGTACCGATCGTAGGAGACTCAGCAGTGGTTGCCCAACATTGGGCCACGGCCATTTCGATGCTTTTCATCGATGGTGGACATGGATCCGAGCCGGCTCACGTAGATTACGAAAGCTGGGCCTGCAAAGTAGCGACAGGTGGATTTCTGGCGATCCACGATGTGTTCCCGGATCCAGCTGACGGCGGACGACCACCGTATGAAATCTATTCGCGAGCCCTTGAAGAGGGAGAGTTTGAATCACACTCCAATGTGGGCAGTCTTCAAGTATTGCGACGAAGTTGAGTACTGACGATTTCTAGAAATTGAGGGGTGGTAAACCGTTCCCGAGCAACAAGCGCGATGCGGGGGACTTGTTTCCCAATGCGTCAGATGCCAGTACCACCGCAGCGCTTGAATAGGTCGAGCGCTCATTGTCAGGAAAAGTAATTTCATCTGGAAAGACCATCCCCGTGAAATAAGCGCCGTTGTCATCGCGCAAGGGTTGGATGCTCTCGAAAAGTTTGTGCGCTGTGGCTTCGTCGCCTGTTGCCAAGAATGCCATGGCACATTCACACGTTTCCGCCGTCGTGATCCACGGTTGGTCGGAAACACAGCGCACGCCCCGGTCTGCCAATGCAAATTCTTCAAATCGAGCTGAGAGACGCAGAGACGCCTCTCTTCCCGTCAAAACCCCGGTCAGAACTGGGTAGTACCAATCCATTGCCCATCTTCTCTTCGGCTCAAACTGACTTTCATGGTTTTGTAAGAGGCTGGCGAGGCGAACAGCAGCGAACTCCCATTCAGGCTTCTCTTGATTCCGGTGAGATGCAAGCGCGATACCGCAACGCAAGGAATGCAGTATCGAAGAACTCCCGGTTACTAGGGAGTAAGACCAAGGCGTACCGCTTGTGTGGATAGCCCAGGGGATGTGTCCGGATGCGGCTTGATGACCCACAACGAAATCCAATGCCTTCTTTACCGTCGGCCACATCTCTTCAAGAAAGTTCGAGTCGTTCGTGGTGAGAAAATGATGTAAGACTCCCGTCGCTACGTAGGCACAGCAGTTGGTGTCGACCTTCGCGTCTTCGATTCCGTCGGTCAGGTAGTAGTGATGCCAGCTGCCGTCTGAGCGCTGACTTTGAGCTAACCACTCGTAAGCTCGTCCTGCGGCCGATACAAGTCCTGCTGTCGATAGTGCCATAGCGGCTTCCGTGTGATTCCAAGTGTCAGCGTGACCATCGGAAAACCAAAGGATCATGCCGCTGGAAGTTTGTTGTTCGCTGATTGCTGAAGCAGTCGCGCGGATTTGGGTTTCGGTAAGTGCACCAATTGATTCAGGTTGCATTTGCAATCTCCACGGGAGGTTTAGTCGCGTAGAGCACCACTGATTTCCCGATCAACGGATTGAGTAATCGATCAAGTAACTGTGTGATCCGAGGTCTCTTGACGATGTCCCAGACAAGAAAGCGATGGTACGCCTTGACAAGCCGGTGGTCCTCATTGTTCGGACCGACGGCACATTTCAGCCACCAGTACGGGGAGTGCAGCGAATGTGCCTTATCCCAGCCGTGGGGCTCCAAGCCAGCGAGACTAATTTTCGACATAAGTTCGGATTTTCGATAAATGCGAACGTGTCCACCCACGGCCTTAGGAGCGTGATATTCGTCACTCAGCCGCCAACAAATCTTTTCAGTCGCCCATGCCGGGACCGTGACTGCGATGCTGCCACCTGGTCGCAAGACGCGTGCCAACTCCTTAATGGCGGTCTCATCATCTGGTATGTGCTCAAGCACTTCTGAACAGATGATCCGATCGAAAGTTTCGTTCGAAAAGGGAAGCTCGAGGGCATCGCCGGAAACTGGTTGACCTTGCACGCGGGTATTCAACTCCCCAGCTTCGATCATTGCGGCAAAAGTGTTTTTTATGTCGACCAATTCGTGGAGATTCTGATCTAGAGCGACGATGCGACAACCGCGTCGAACAGTTTCGAACGCGTGTCGCCCTGCCCCGCACCCCATGTCGAGGACAAGGTCACCCGGGCCGGCCCCCAACTGGTCGTAGTCAACCGTGAGCATCAGTGTCCATCCCCCGAAGCAAAGCTCGGTAGTGTTCGACGGTTCTTTCTGCTGTGATCTTCCACGAAAAATTCTGGATCACTCGTTCGCGCCCCGCTGCTCCTACCGCCAAACGCAGGTTCGACTGTTTCAATGCCCACTTGATC
>JASMKJ010000021.1 GCA_030749275.1 Acidimicrobiales bacterium | reverse complement strand
GCACAGATTTCCTGTACCCACGTCACCAGCAAATACGAATAGTCGATGCCCTCAGAGGGCGAGTACCCGTCGAACACATCGACATAGACAGCGACAACGGCCACGACGGCTTCCTCACTGAACCTGAACAAACGGGTGGCCCAATGGGTGATTTCATTGAGAAAATATCAAAAGGGGCTATTGCCTAAATTTGGCGCAGAGCCACTCAACCATTCGATGTTGAGACAATCTCTTCGATTTCATTCAGTTCGGTTTCACTCAAGCACCACCCCGACGCCCGAGAATTAGCGATCACCTGAGTGGCGCTGGTAGCACCCGCAATCACACTCGGTATTTGGGGTTTAGATAGGAGCCATGAAAAGGCAAGTTCCAGTAACGAGCGATCCCTATGACGCAACCAGTCATTCAACCTTTCGACAGTGCGCAAGTTTCGTTCTGTCAGGAAAAGATCCAGACGATCTTGAGGCCATTCCGCTAATCGAGTCCCGGGAAGCGGACCCTCAGCGGTCACCTTTCCGGTCAACAGTCCTGACTCCAAAGGGAAGAACGGCAAGAAACCAATGTCGTGGCTCTTACACACATCGAACACCTCGGTTTCCTGCTCGCGATAAAGCAATGAATAACGATTCTGCACAGTTCGATAACGAGCGAGAGATTCGCTCTCCGAGATGTCCGCAGCGGCATCTAGCCGCTCAGCCTCGTAATTGGAGCAACCGACCTCTCGGACCTTTCCTGCTACCACAAGATCATCGAGGGCTTGCAGAGTCTCCAACTCGTCCACTTCCTTATCGGGAGTGTGTATCTGGAACAGATCGGTCCAGTCGGTGTCGAGTCTGCGCAAGCTTCGATCAACAGACCGCTTCACCCACTCTGCACTTCCTCCGGTTAGACCCGGATCTATGTCCCTAAGACCAAACTTGGTCGCGACCACTATCTGGTCACGGTGGCCTTTCATCGCGTGACCCAACATCTTTTCTGATGCTCCGGCGCCATAGACATCAGCCGTGTCAAAAAAGTTGATCCCGGTGTCTAAACAAGCTCTAAAAATCTCATCGGTCAATTCTTGATCGATTCGGGTTCCAAAGTTGTTGCACCCAAGTCCGACCTCAGAAACCTCCAGGTCACCGATGTGTCTTACTTCCATGCCCGGATCATAGAAGCGTGTAGCGCTACCGTCGTCATGTGCCCGAACTAATCGAAGTCGAAACCTATCTGAAAGCTGCCGGGCGGGCTATAGGTCGAACGGTTGCGACGGTATCGATTCCCAATAGGAGATATCTGGCAGGCGACACACGCCTATCCGATTTGCGGTCAGCCATATGTGGGCACCAGCTACAAAACATTAGGAGGATCGGGAAACTACTCATCTTTCACATAGGGCCCGCTTCAATCGGGATGCGTTTTGGTATGACCGGAAGACTTGTCGTGGACGGCGAAGTATCAATCGATGAGCTGTTGTATACAACCAATGAGATACAAGAAAAACACGTTCGGTGTGTCATCACCTTTCAAGAAGAGGGTGAAATCGCGATGATTGATCCCCGAAGTTTCGGAAAAGTCGAATTCAAACCGGATGAGAGTCGCCTCGGTCCTGATGCAACGGCAATATCGACCGAAGAGTTGCTGCCGGTGTTTCTCGACACAACAGCATCAGTTAAGGCGTTGCTGCTCGATCAGACACGAATCGCTGGTCTCGGCAACCTCCTCTGCGACGAGATCACATGGAGAAGCGGTTTTGACCCCCGAAGAGCCGGGCACACCCTGGAGCCAACAGATGTGGAGCGACTAGCGTCGGTTATTCGCGCAACGATCGAAGATCTCAGCAGTCGAGGAGGATCCCACATGGGAGATCTTCAACAAGAACGACGCCAAGGTGGAACCTGCCCCAAAGATGGAGTTCCATTAGCCCGGGACACAGTCGCAGGTCGAACCACCTGGTGGTGCCCTGAACACCAGTTTTGAACTGAGGTAGCTACTCTGAGCATGTGGCAGGTATCAACCTTCTCGCCCAACAGTCACAGAACGCTGTGGGCACAGGTTCACAGAAGTGGTGGTTCTTAGTAGCGATCTTGTTCTTGTTGTCGCTTTGCCTTATGGCCGCCTTCATCAAGGTCTGGCGCAGGACAGTGCCCCCAGCGCGAGCCCCTTATGTCCCACCCGACTTAGTGTTTTCGGTTGTCGACGAAACTGAACCGAATGCAAATAAGGAAACGCGAGAGGTGGAGCCCGGACTAGGTTCAGGCGATGGCCGATGGATTCAACCCCCAAGAAATGATTGATCGTTTCCGAGAACGAGCTGAAGCTGTGAAGAAACGAAACCTTCCCGCTGTAGGTGGTGAGGAAAGGCGTCTGTTTATAGAACAGGCAGAACGGGACTTCATGGACTTTTCGATAATTTCTGATGCTTCGGCAACCATCGAGAACGGTGTTCTCACTCTGTCCATTGATCTCCGACCCCCCGACAACCAAAGCGATCAACAAAGCTGATCTGTTGAGTCCGACGTCAGGCTTGGTACAGTGACGCATTGCTGCGGATGTAGCTCAGTTGGCTAGAGCGCAACCTTGCCAAGGTTGAGGTCGCCGGTTCGAACCCGGTCATCCGCTCCAAACGGTTGCCCTCAATCCCTCGTGATTGGGGGCAATCACTTTTGTGAATCAGCAGAGAATCTGGAAATCACTCTGCGAGCATGTAATGTCAACACA
>JASMKJ010000020.1 GCA_030749275.1 Acidimicrobiales bacterium | reverse complement strand
GCGCAGCAGCAAACGCCAGGAGCTCCCAACCATTTGCGAACACTTCGGGTGTCAGCTGCTTTCGCAAGTTCTCGTGCTTCTTGGCGATATACACAGTTACTTCCGGCATAGATTCCTCCGGTCCCTAGAAGGCGAATGTGTGGGCAACGATCTCTGAACTACCAACAACGTCAGGAACCTTGACAAGGTAGGTGATCTCCTCACCGCCGAAGTCAAAGGTCTTCGTCATGTTTCGCGGTTCGCCATCTGGTCCGACTTCAACAAGATCTCCGGTGAACTTCACCGAGTACAGCTTCCCGATCCTGCCCGCTTCACCCATGTCGGTGAAGCGATTTAGGTGACTGGCCTCGTTGAACAAGACGACCTGACTCGTTGCTAGTGGAAGGAGGCGGGCAACTGTTTTCTGATAGTTATCGCCGAGTGATGAGAACGGAGCATCAACTACGAGCGGAATAGTCTCTGCCTCTCGCACCTGCTGATCGTTGGGCATAGCCTCTCGCCCTGCGCCCTTGAAGGCCGGAATCAGCTTCGACGCCGCAGCCGCGAATGCGTAGGTCAAGAGCGTTGTCTCGGCGCCACCTCCGGGAACCGGCAACAACGTGCCGTCTGGTTGCTTGTCATAGGTCCGAATATTCCAGTCCTCATCGATTCGAATCACTCGGTTCTCTGTGTCGACCCAATAGTTTTCATTCATCCATTTTTCAAGTTTCGGCCGACACGCAGCTGCGTGGATTTCCTTCAGCGTCGACGCAAGGTTCTTGACCATCTCAGCCGCGAGAAGCGTTGCTTCAGCACCCTTGAGTTCCTCAGATGCATTTGCGATGTTTCTCCTCGTGAACTCCTGACGCTCGTGTTCCAACTCAGCCTTACGCTTCGTGTTCGCTTCGATTAGAGCTCGCAATTCACCCTGCGCTCGGGTTTGGTCAAGGACGTTCTGACGTAAATTGTGGTGATCTTGAAGCGGCTGGTCCCCCATGTTGTCAAGGTCGGTTTGCGCCTGGGTTAGTGCAGCTCGAGCAATCTGGCCTTGTTCGTAGGCGGCCGCCAGCTCTGCCTCAACTTCTTCATATGTATCCCGTGCCCCTTTAGCCTTATCGCCCCAGTCCCTTGACAGGTCGTAGAGACTCGTCAGGCGCCGAGAAGCACTGTCATCGCCAACTTCAGCCATCGCTCTGACCGCTTCCAGTTCACCCGGGCCAATCTCGTGTCCACAAATACAGCGTCCCGTGGTTTCCATATGCAGAATCAGGTTCTGGTTCACGATTCGCGGGAACTCACCGGCCCGGGGACCAAACCACCCAAAGAATTCTTCCATCATCGGTAGGGCTTGGACCATCCATAGGTCAGTCGTGCCACCCCGTTGTGCGCGACGCGCGATTTTCAATCCTTCTTCCGCCACTGTTAAAAGACCCCTGGCGGTCTGAAGCGCATCCACGAACGGAGCGAACGCCTCGACATTCTGGAGTATGGCCATGTTTCGGGTAAGAACCGGCTCTAACTCGTCGAGCTCATTTTGCTTTTCGACTATCTTCTCATCGATCTTTGAAATCTCCGAATTGACTCTGTCAATCTCGTCTTCGATACGAGAATGTTGCGCCTGTCTATCTGCAACCCTTGTTCGGTCAGCACGCAACACGTCTGTTGCTTTACGAGTTTGGTCTACAACTGAATCAA
>JASMKJ010000019.1 GCA_030749275.1 Acidimicrobiales bacterium | reverse complement strand
AACGTTCGGCTACTCGATCTGCATCTGTTACTTCGGTGCCATCGATCTTGGATTCAACTTCCAGATCGGTCTGTCGAAACCAATCAAGAGTGAGGGATCCGGCCTGTTGTGCAAGGTCGCTTGCATCAGCCAGAAGCTCTTCAATGGATTCGGTCACGACGTTAGGGCCTCAGACATCCGGCAAAATCAGTCAAATTCGGGGGGGCGTTTCTCAAAGAACGCTGCAACCGCTTCTCTTTGATTGGGTGAACCAATTAGTGCTCCGATGTGCTCCCGTTCAGAAGCGAATCGTTCTGCCGTGTTTCGTTTCGATAATCCGTTGAGGATGTCCTTCATCCGCCGTATCGCATCCGGGTTCTTGCTGGCAATCTCTTGGGCCAACTCTAAGGCTGCAGCATGAGGGTCATCGTCGACCCGAGTGGCCACCCCCAATTCAACTGCTTCGGAACCGGAAATCATTTTGCCCGTAAAGTACATCTCCTTCGCCACGTCCAAACCCACCAAAGGGGGAAGCAATACTGAGGCACCCATGTCTGGGATCAAACCCCAACGAATTTCCAAGACCGACAATTTGGTATCGGGATGAACGATTCGAATATCCGGACCCATCGCTATCTGAAAGCCACCCCCCAGTGCATGGCCTGCTATCGCACCGATTACCGGTACCTCTAGCTCTTGCCAGACCCAAGCAGCTTGTTGTCCCATATGAGTGATGCGACCTTCCATGGTGTTGCCCGTCGTTGAAGTGCCTTCATCAACTCCACCCGATTCGCTATCTCCGCTGTCGCCCATAGCTTGAAACGCTGCGAAATCAAGGCCCGCACAAAAAGAACGTCCGGCCCCGCTTAACACAACGACTCGGACATCAGTACGTTCTTTCAAACTTTCTCCAGCATCGGCAATTGCCTTAAACATCTGGCCGTCCAAAGCATTCAATTTTTCAGGACGATTGAGACGCACGTCTGCAATCCCATCTTCAATAGTCACCAACACGCGATCCGACATCTCTAAGCCCTTCTCTCACTCATTACAGTGTGCCCATTCGAGAGCACTAGGAGCAATTGTTAAACCCAACTTAGCTAGACCATGGCCAACGGCGGCCTTTATGTAGTGGCTCGGGAGGGCCTTCTGTGGTCAAGGGAAATGTCAGCACTGGGACAGTCAATTCGCGAGCGATGCGCTCTGAGGGAAAAAGTACAAGCCTAGACGTAGCGCCCTGAGGTCGTGCTGCAAACAGAACCACCATGTCCGCTTGTACTTCGGATCTAGTCCTCACCACCGCTCCTGTGAAGCTCTCAGTACGCAGCGATCGAAATTCAACTTCAACATCCTTGCTAGCGCACTTAGACAACAAGTTTCCGATGTGTTCTGACTCAGCTTCTCCCGGTTGATACACCACAAGACGGGAACGCCACCGTGCCGCTAGGTCGATCAGCCATTCGGGAATTTCGATCGGCATCGGGGAAGCAATTAAGACTCGCGCCGGTAACTCAACCTGGGTTGGATCCACAGGGCCTGACTCGTTCTCACTAGTGGAACCCTGTAGGTCTTTTGCCACCAACAGAGGCCCAATCAGCTCAAAGAGCACAACAGATCCCAAAATCACGGTTGCAGCTTCTGCCCCGGGATCTCCTAAAACTTCGCTCGCTAAAACTGCAAGGCCGACAGCAACACCGGCTTGTGGAGTCAAGTTCACCCCGAGCCGTAATGCGGTTCTCCACCCGAGGCCGCCGAATAGACCTCCTATGAGTCCACCAAAGATCTTGGCTCCTACCCTCACGCCGATGTATACGACTCCAACGATCCCGACCCCTCCAAGGTCATCCAAATGGATGGAAGCACCTGCCAACGCGAAAAACAGCAAGTAGAGGGGCTGTTCAATACTTTTGATCGTCCTAAACAGACGCAACGAAAAAGCTTCGGGAGAGACTGACGCTGCCGTAGCCCCGGCCATAAGGGCAGCCAAAGGTAGGGAAATATTTAACCAGTCCGCTATGGACCAACCCAAAAGGATGTGAACCAAGACAAAGAGCAGAAGCTCTCCTGACGTTTCGATCTGAAACCCCAGCCGCGATATGAACCAGCCACCTAGAAGACCGAGAACCGCTCCCCCGAATCCAAGCTGAACAAAATCAATTACCGCCGCCGACACATCGGCGTCCTGCTCAGCCAAGATGGTCGCTATTGGAAGAACTGCGGCGAAAGTAGTGGTTGCTAACGCGTCAGAGACAGCGTGAGTACCGACTACCCCTACCGCATAATTCCCTGTTGCCTTTACCGAACTAACAATGTGAGCAATGGTCATCGGCGCACCCGCCCCTGCCAAAGCTGCAAGTACCAAAGCTACGGGGCGGTCAGCACCGACAGCACGGGTTGCCCAGAAAACCAAAACCGCGCATAACGCGTATTGGGTAGCGCCTGTGGTTAAGGTCCACCGAGCAGCGCGTAAGGCACGAGTTGATACGCGTTCGCCGATCACGAACATCAAGATTGCTAGAGCAATTTCAGTCAAAGGACGAAGGGCAGCAAGCTCATGTTCACTGATCAGTTCTATTCCTGAAGGACCAAGGGCGGCCCCGACTATCAAGAAGCCTACGAGCTCAGGCAAATGTCGGCGTGCCAAGAGGCGACTCGCCAAATATGCCAACCACGCGAGAACCGCGAATGCTCCAAGGGTCTCCGTCATCGCCGAGACGCTAGCTCTCGCATGGGCAGCTAAGGGGAATTTCTAGAAGTCTTGGGATCCGACCACTGGCTCGAAAGAGGGGTCACGCTTTTCGACGAAGCTTGCCACGCCTTCTTTGAAGTCTGGTCTTTTCAAAGATTGAGCCATAACACTATTCGACTCCTCTAGAGATTCGGTGCGGGCCATATCTAATTGACTCCAAACCTGGTT
>JASMKJ010000018.1 GCA_030749275.1 Acidimicrobiales bacterium | reverse complement strand
GAAGACGTCGAAGGTTTACTGGCCGAGGGACGACTAAGCCACCTCGATGGCATGATTATTCCTGGTGGGTTCGGAGAGCGAGGCATTGAAGGCAAGATCGCTGCTGCCCAATACGCCCGACAACATGAGGTCCCTTGTCTAGGTATTTGCTTGGGTTTGCAGGTCATGGTGACGGAGTTCTGCAGAAACCAATTGGGTCTAGTGGGAGCCAATAGCCGCGAGTTCGACCCGACCACCTCACACCCGGTGGTCGACTTGATGGATTCACAACGCGAGATAACGGACATGGGTGGAACGATGAGACTTGGCCTGTACCCGGCGCGACTTGCGGAGGGCAGCACCGTAGCAGCCCTATATGGCGAAGCCCTCATATATGAACGACATCGGCACCGATATGAAGTCAACAACGACTATCGCGCTGCGATGGAAGAGCAAGGGCTCAAGTGCAGCGGAATTTCACCCGATGGCCGGTTAGTGGAATTTATCGAACTTGAATCCCACCCGTTCTGGGTCGGTACCCAAGCACATCCTGAATTCATGAGCCGCCCCGATCGACCAGCCCCGCTGTTCAGAGGCCTGGTGGAGGCTGCCCTTGGTCGCGCAGAGGGTCGAAATCCAAAGCTCTTGGAGTCGAGTACGGAGTCGGTGGATTGAACAGTGGTCGGCTCACCCGACCCTGAGTATTTACTTGTCAGTGAAGAGTTGCTGCATTCTGGATATGCCTTTGACCTGTATTCGACCAGCTGGGTTAACGCTGCTGGGGAGACATTTGATCGAGACATAGTGCGACACCGCGGGGCCGTCGCAATCGCTCCGATCACCAATGATGGACAGCACGTCTTACTTGTCCGCCAATTCCGGACACCACTACATGATTGGCTACTCGAACTTCCTGCAGGTCTCCGCGACAAAGATGGCGAATCGGAAATAGAAACAGCCCGTCGCGAGCTAGAAGAAGAGGTGGGTTGTGTCGCTGAGACCATGGAGCATTTAGCGACACTAGCGACCGCGGTCGGATTCACCGACGAGTCAATCTCCATCTACCTAGCACGAGATCTCTCGTGGACCGAACGCCGAGCCGATGGAATCGAAGAAGAGTCGATGACCGTGGAGACCGTTGCTCTGGATGAGGTTCCATCGATGATCTCTAGTGGAGAAATTATGGACGCGAAAACAGTTGCGGGTCTGTTGCTTGTGCGTCAGAGGTTGGCCGATTAGTCAGATGACCACTAACGAAGAAACGTTGTGGCTGGACCAATTCTTGAGATGGAAGGTCGCAAACGAGGGTCGAACGCCAACAACAAAAGAGTCATACGAGCTAGATCTGAACGCGTTCCTTGTTTGGGTAGATTCAACCGGTCGACGCTTGAAGACCGTGGATGAAGATCACATCGCCTCTTATGTGGAACATCTTTATGAGTCGAAGTACCAGACTTCAACGGTAGCTAGAGCTGTCGTGGCAATCAGACAGTTCTTCACCTACTTGCATCTTGAGGCTGAGGTACTTGTCGCGGATCCCAGCGAAGGAATCGCAGTACCCACCGTCCGTGATGGCCCTCCCAAGGCATTGACATACCAACAAATCGAATCGCTTCTTGAGTCTCCAGCGGGTGATGATCCGGCGACCTACCGAGATCGCGCGGTACTCGAAGTCCTCTACGGATGCGGTTTGCGAGTGGGGGAGCTCATTGGTCTCAATACAGATGATGTGTACATCGACGAGCAACACTTACGGGTATTCGGTAAAGGGCGGAGGGAGCGCATCGTCCCACTCGGGGCGGAAGCTCACGCCGCTTTGTCACAGTGGATGAGCGGAGCCGGCCGCGAAGCCGCCCTGACACTTCGCAGAGGGTCCGAGCAGAGAAAAGTAGAGACAGCAGTGTTCCTAAGCTTGGCGGGGCCGACGCTGGGAACTCGCTTGTCACGCATGGGTGCCTGGGGAATTGTGCGACGTCATGGCGACAAGGTCGGTCTGGATCGAAAGTTGTTAACCCCTCACGTGCTGCGTCATTCATGTGCAACCCACATGTTGGTGAACGGAGCCGACATACGTTTCGTGCAGGACTTTTTGGGTCACGTCTCCATTAGGAACACCCAGCGATACACCGCTCTGAGAGACGAGGAACTTCGAGCGCGGCACGTGCAGGCCCACCCCCGTTCAGAAGTCAAGTTGGATGAGACAGAAGATGAATAGGTTTGCTCCACGAAATGGCACTCAGTTCAGCCACCTCGCACGACGGTTCTTTTCAACTTTGATCGGTACTGGGCCGACTTCAGCAGATGTCATTTGGGTCAAGGAATCGCTTAGCGTGAGCGAGTTCGAGCTATGGATCAAGATGTCGCCACCCGACCAATCCCATTCGATTTCGGTCGCCAAAATAGCCAAAGACGACCTACCGGATGACGTCATCGTCGTTACGGCCGGTCTATTGCATGATGTGGGCAAGATTGCGGTTCAATCAGGAATCTTCACGCGGGTTGCCGCCGCCATCATCAAGCCGTTAGCAACTCAAGAGAGAATCGATCGCTGGACGAGACAAACAGGGCTTCTGTCGGGTCTGGGTTCATTCATGAACTACCCACATATTGGGTCTGACATCCTCAGAGACGCTGGAAGCGACGAGTTCGTCGTGAAATGGGCGGCACAACATCACTTACCGCCGACCGAATGGACTGTAGAGAACAAAAGGGCAGAGGTCCTGCGGCGAGCAGACCAATTCGCCGTGTAAGAATGATGTATGGAAGCGGCACAAATAACTGAGCGATTGAAGAGCGTTATTGCCCAGACCTATGGAGATAGGGTCGGAACGTTCAAGTTGCGACCGGTGGATGAGGCAACCTCAAAGGTCCGACAAAAAGCTCGATCCCAGCTATCTAAAGAAGAACGCCTACTAATCGACCGAGCGCTGGTGCCCTTTCGGGACTGGCTCATTGAGAGAGATCCTGAGGCCGCTGAACGAGTAGCCAGCGGATCGCCGGCACCTCAAGACATAGAAACGGCAGTCCATGCTGCAGAAGATCATGCCGTAGCGCAAATGGCCCCGGAGATCACAGAGGAAGAAGTGCTCCTGCTCGAGGCTCGATTAGAAACCGGCCGCATCGAGACGATCGAAGAGCGAAACCGCAAACGGCGCCCCCCTTTGCGTCTCAATAACCGTCATGTCAGGACGATGGCCTGGGGCCTTGCTGTCATCGTCCTAGGAGCAGGACTGGCGACCCTAGTAACCGAAGTAGGCACTCTCGTCAACGTCGCCGGTATCGCGATCTTTGTTTACGGGTTTCGGAGGTGGTGGTCAGACGAAACGACATCAAACGTCCCAGATGTCTCAGTCTTTCGGGGAGGGAAATTAAAACGAGATGGCGAGACCCAGCTATAGCTACATCATGTCAATGGCTAACTCGGAGATAGAAACCCCATAGCTTCCTTGGCTCGGCGTACCGTCACAGAGGCAACCTCGCAGGCCTTCTGTGCACCCCGCGCGATAATCCGGTCAAGTTCGGCCGGATCAGCGAGAAGTTCAGATCGACGCAGTTGAACCGGTTCGAGAACGCTGATCACGGCGTCTGCTGCGTCGGCTTTCAAGGCACCATATTGCGTGTATTGCTCCGCGAGAAGTTCGGGATCCCTGTCCGTCGCGGCCCCCAAGATTGACAAAAGGTTCGACACACCGGGTTTGGATTCGAAATCGAATCGGACCTCGTTACTCGAGTCCGTGACTGCTCGTTTGAATTTCTTTGCAATCGACTCGACATCTTCGAAGATACCGACGGCACCCAAGGCAGATTCCGCGGACTTCGACATCTTGTTGGTTGGTTCTTGGAGATCCATCACGCGCGCGGCGATCTGCGGTATAGCGGCTGAAGGCAACACAAAGGTCTCTCCGTAACGGGAATTGAATCTGTCCGCGACATCGCGAGTCAACTCCAGATGCTGTCGTTGATCGTCTCCAACAGGCACTCGGTCAGCGTCGTAAATCAAAATATCCGCGGCCATCAACGCCGGGTAAGTAAAGAGACCAGCAGATACGTGCTCCTGACTGCCGTCGCCTTGCTTCGTGGATTTGTCTTTGAATTGGGTCATTCGACGTAGTTCCCCAAAAGAAACCGTGCATTCGAGTAGCCATGAGAGTTCAGTGTGATACGGAACGTGACTTTGAACGAACAACGTACAAACTTCAGGATCCAATCCGACTGCGACCAACGTCGCCATGGTCTCTAATGTCTTGGCACGTAACTCTTCAGGGTTCTGTTGGACAGTTATGGCATGTAAATCGACCGCGCAATAGAAGCTGTCATGTTCGTGTTGGTCAAGCGCCCATTGACGAAGGGCACCTAGATAATTTCCAAGGTGAACATCGCCAGTGGGTTGAATACCAGACAGCACTCTCGTCATGGACTTGACGGTACCTTAGCTGAAGCCCGAAACCGCAGAAGAGGGCTACAGACGGCGCTAGAGCCCCAAAAGATAAGCTGAGCGTGTTACATCAATGTGATTTGCTCCGCTATCGTTATTCAATGCCCTATGCGGTACAGACAGAAGTCTTTGAGGGCCCGTTTGACGTTTTGTTGCGACTTATCCTCGACCAAGAGGTCGACATATATGAGATTTCGTTAGCGGGCATTGTGGACGCTTACCTCGTAGAGATGGACAAAATTCTTGGTTCCGTCAGACCGGCGCCTTCTTCGGGTCCGCGAGTCGACCTCGAGCTAGCGACCGAGTTCCTTTTAATTGCAGCCACCCTTGTTGAGTTAAAGACGCGGCGCTTGTTGCCCGACCAGAATGATGGTGACCTTGACGAAGAACTCGGCCTGTGGGAGGAAAGGGATCTCCTCCTCGCGCGGCTTCTCGAATGTCAAACCTTCAAGACCGTTGCGACCGCGCTACGACAAATGAGCAAGGATGCTTCATTTAGTTATCCGCGAACCACTGGTCCGGATCGACAGTTCTTATCGCTTGCTCCCGATCTCCTTGAAGGGGTCACGCCCGCCCACGTCACAATGGCGTTAGTCAAGGCGTTAACTCCCGTAGCGGTGAAGCGTGTTGATGTCAGTCACATAGCATCGGTCAAGGCATCTGTCACTGATGCA
>JASMKJ010000017.1 GCA_030749275.1 Acidimicrobiales bacterium | reverse complement strand
ATGACTTATATGGAGAGGTGCGGTCTGGAAGCGACACCCGGACTACATTGTTTTTCTTCGATGGCGAACGGTTCATCAAACAGGTGCGCATCAACGGGGTCGAGTGGGAGTTTCATATTGCGATTGCCAATCACGACGACCTAGATCTTGGCGGCCCCACCGGTTTATATGCTTACGTGCCCACCGCACTGCATTGTTTGGGGGCTCGCGGTGAACCCGGTAGGCCTGCTCGCTGCCGAAATGGTGATCCGGCGTTCGCGAACCCAGGGCTTTTGAGTCTTGCTCTTCCGGTGATGTGGGAGGAGCGAGTCAATGAGAAGAAATTCCTATTCTTCATGCCTTCGGGCTTTGGGACAGTTCCGGGGGGGTTGATGGACATGAATCGTGTGAAGGCGTTAGAGCGCGACCAAATTGGGAACTACACGCGCTACTACAGGAAAACAGAATTGAAAATCAAAGAACATGTCCAAGACGTTGAGATCGGGCCGCGTTTTGTCGATGCTTGGTTATTAGACGGCAGTGGCTCTATGCGAGACTTCTACATCCAGCCCGACGGTAAGGTTTTAAAAGTCTTTATCGACCCGCACCCTCGGACTCATGGGGAGCGTTGGATTCGCCTTTTGTTTCCTTCGGAGTATTGACGTTGCTTGGTGAATACTCCTTCAAACTGCCGATTAAGGCACGGTTCCGCGACAGTGACATGCTCGGGCACATTAACAACGCTGTCTATTTAACCTACTTTGAATCAGGGAGAGTTGAATATTGGACGGCCCTCACGGGAAATTCTTCACTAGAAAACCTCCCCTTCATTTTGGCGCGAACTGAGATCGATTTTCTTGCAGAAGCCCGGGCGGGGGAGGACTTCACGCTGGGCGTGCGTGCTGTTCGTTTCGGCAACAAATCATTCGACCTAGAATACTTGCTGGTTCGTGACGTTGATGGAAAGCCGGTTGCGCAAGGTCGGTCGGTGCAGGTGATGTTCGACTACGAGTCGAGACGGACTCAGCTACTTGATGCTAAAACCCGGCAAATGATTGATGAATTCGAAAGTGGCAGCGGGCAGCTTTGAAGATCGAAGAGAGGCTTTTGCCCTGCCCATTAGGTTTAGGGAAGCACTTGGTAAGGCCTAAGACGTGCGGATCGGCCGTTGGTTTCGGGGGCCCTTCACCTGGTCATTGAGTGTCCAGTCGTAGTCGATGAATTGAACTCGCATGGTGTCTCGATGTTCGCGGATCCACGCTGCTTTATCCGCAGGTGCATGTACGAGAATGTAGTCAATGATGTTCCCTTCTTTGACCTCAAAGTCGCCACCGTACCAATCGAAGTAACTTGATACCCAAAGAATGACGTTGTCATCGTCGATGTGCATAGCCCGTGGGCTAGCCATGAATTCGAACGATAGCTCGGTCAACATTAGGTCGACATCGGTGGCAACATAGGGACGCCGCAACAACCTAGGGCATCCGAAAGCGGCACAAACGAGAGCCCAGTGGATGCGGGGGTCGTTGTAAGTGGGCCGGAGGATGTCGTGCTCGATGTTGTCGAGGGTGAGTTCCCGGTTGGCGACTCGATATTCTTGCTTGAAGAAACCACCAACGAGGCCAAATAAGATGCCGACTTCACGAACATTCTCTATGGGGTATCGCTGAACAACTTGATAGACAGTAATAGCGTTGTAGGCGTTGATCCAGAAGGTGAGCTGTCCGGTTTCACTGAACCCTGAGGGATCTGTACTACCGATAGTCTCAATAAAGGTCTTGAGATCGTCATAACCTTCGGCGCGTAGACCTGTGTAATCGACCAGTCCTTCTTCATCAACGTAACCGGAGAGCACACGGGCCCAAGGGTCATAAAGAGTTTGATCGGCACCGACTTCAGCCCAGCTCCTACGTGAAAGTTCCTGCTTTGGTTTAAGGAAGGCTGCGGACTTTGGCGACTCGCCGGTTACGATCCCACCCTCTAGTTGGTTGCAGGTCGAAGCAGATTGGCACACCCCTTTAACTATGCTCAGTGATGTGGCGGTGCTTGATAAGGCCGTGTCGCCATTCTCGCCGCAAGAACTCGCAGCAGTTGCTTCGACATCACCTTGGGATCGTGCCAGGAACGGTCCTGGAGAAAGCGCTGCCAGGAGAAAAATTGAAACCGAAATTAGCCTCATCGAAGTACGTTGCATTGAAATGTTTCGTCGTCGGCAAAAGGTTC
>JASMKJ010000016.1 GCA_030749275.1 Acidimicrobiales bacterium | reverse complement strand
CGCGGGTCCCTGCCTGTTCAAGGACACGATGCAATTGTTGGCTTTTACTGGCAACACGTTCGCTCTCGGGAACGCGGCCGTGATGGTCAACGAGGGTTTGCCCCTCTACCTGATCGAGAAACTCGAAAGCCGATTCGAACTCGCCGACTTGACAGTCGGAATCCTGGGAATGGCATTCAAGGGAGACACTGATGACAATCGCAGTAGCCTGAGTTACAAGTTGCGCAAGTTGCTCATGTTCCGAGCTAACGGAGTGTTGTGTGCGGACCCCTATGTACCTGATGATCGCTTGGTCACCGAGGAGCAAGTCCTCAATGAATCGGATCTTGTCATCGTTGCAGCACCACATGGCGTCTATCGGCAGTTGCAAATTAGACAACCTTTGATTGATCTCTGGAATCTCTACGGCAGGGGTGTGCTGATTTGAGTGCTCCACGGTGCAGTGTGGTCATCCCAGCGAAAGACGAGTACCGCTCTATCACGCCTGTGCTTTCCCGAATCGCCGAAGGTGTCTCTCTGCCGTTTGAATGTCTTGTGGTAGTAGATGATGAGAATGATCCGACCGTGGAGGTCGTAACAGAACTAGGAGTTGAAGATCCTCGGTTCCGAATCATGGTCAATCACTCGTCGGCGGGACCTGCGGCTGCTATCAAGGCTGGGATCCGAGGCTCGACTGCACCGATTGTAGTGGTGACCATGGCAGACGGCAGCGACGATCCGCGGGCCATCGACGACCTGGTGCGACTTGTTGAGCGCGGTGTCGTTGTTGCGGCAGCGTCGCGCTACATGGCAGGTGGTCAACAGGTTGGTGCACCCCTTATCAAGTCAGTTCTCTCACGCTTTGCCGGCCTGTCTCTCTACTGGTTCGCCCGAGTGGGGACGCATGACGCCACGAATAGTTTCAAGGCCTACGACCGCGACTTCCTCGCAGACGTCGGTGTGGACTCCAAACACGGCTTTGAGATGGGTCTCGAGCTTGTGGCGAAAGCTCGCCGAGCGAGGCTTCCGATCGCCGAAATTCCTACGATTTGGCTTGAGCGAACGGTTGGATCTTCTCAGTTCAAATTGAGAGAATGGATACCCCGCTATCTTCGATGGTACTTCTTGTCCTTTACTCGTTCAAGAACAAGTCTGAGTTCAAGCATAAATCAATGAAGCAGCAATGTGATCGAATCGTTTTGACCGGCGCATCGGGTTTTATTGGCGGGTATATTGTTGAGGAGGCGTTGAGGCAAGGATACCACGTTACTGGTGTTGACAACTTCAGTAAATACGGCCGTGTTCGGCACAGTTATGACGATCACCCGGCGTTTGACCTGATTGAGGGGGATGCTTGTGATCTGGAACTAATGGAATCACTGATTGGTGATGCCGATCATGTAATTGCTTGTGCTGCAATGATCGGCGGAATCACCTACTTTCATACGTATCCTTATGATCTACTCGCGACCAATGAACGCATTATTGCTAGCACATGTGATGCTGCGATAAAGGCGATGCCCCTGGGTCGGCTAAAAAAGATAACCTATCTGTCATCCTCAATGGTCTTTGAGTCGACAGACCGGTGGCCCAGCAGCGAGGGTGACGAGTTGCAAGTTCCGCCACCGCGTTCATCATACGGATTCCAGAAATTAGCGGTCGAATACTTTGCCCGTGCCGCCTGGGAGCAGTACGGGGTTCCGTATACGATTCTAAGACCATTCAACTGCGTTGGGATCGGCGAGCGTCGCGCTCGTGGAGATGTAGACATTGCGTCTGGATCCGTGTCCCTAGCGATGAGCCATGTCGTTCCAGACCTCGTCCAGAAGGTGCTCAAAGGCCAAGATCCGTTGAGGATTCTAGGTAGCGGTGACCAGGTGCGTTGTTACACCTACGGTGGAGACTTGGCGTGTGGCATCGTGTCTTCTCTGGAACTTGACGAGGCGAAGAACGAGGACTTCAACCTTTCGACCTCAAGGTCGACCACTGTCTCTGCGTTGGCGGAGATCATATGGACGAAGATCCACGGGAACGACAGGCCGTTGTCGCTTGTACACGACGACCCGTATCCCCACGATGTCCAGCAACGCGTTCCAGATGTGAGTAAGGCGATGAATCTTCTTGGCTTCGTTGCTGATACGCCGATCGAAGAGGTACTCGACGAGCTCATCCCGTGGATCGAGATGGCAATTGAGGAGAACCTGATCTGAAACCCGCCCGAATCCTTGGTTGGTTAGTCGCACGGGACCAAAGAGCCTCAGTCGCGGTGGCGGTTTTCGGAACCGTCCTGCTTTGGGCTCGCGCTCCATTCGCTGCAAAAAACTTCTACGCTGAGGACGGATCTCGTTTCTATCACGATGCTATTACGATTGACTTTGTTGATTCTCTCAGAAAACCTATGGCCGGATATTATCATCTTGTTCCCCGGGTGATCGGTTCTGTCACTGCATTAGGTCCAGTATCCACGGCAGCATTGGTCAACTACCTACTTGTGGTCATGGTCGTAGCCTGGATCAGTTCGACTATCTACGTGTCGTCTGTGACCACGCTCAAGTGTCCGTCTACCCGACTAGTTCTAGCAATGGGAATCACGCTGTTGCCGATCGTTGGATTCGAATCAATCGCAAACTCGACGAATCTTCACTTCCTTCTGCTTTGCGGCTCGTCAGTAGTGCTTCTCGGCCAACAATCGACACGTTGGCAAAGAATCAATGGTACCGTCTTGGTCGTTGCAACCGGGTTTAGTTCTCCGCTATTGGTTTCGCTGCTCCCACTAGTTGTAGTGAGGTCGTGGTACAACAATCGTGAATTCGACCGACTAGGTTCGCCCGTCATAGTTGGATGGATGCTTGGAGTAGCGGGTCAACTATTCTTTGTTTTCTTTGCTTCAGAGGCTTCACGAGAGTTAGGTGACAACCGGTCACTCCAGAAAACGGTCTTCCTCTTTCTCGACCGAGTCGTCGGTTATAACTATATTCCGTTCTGGCCGCGTATTTCCGGTGAGAGTTACTCCGGCTCGGTAAGCACGTTGTTGGTTGGTCGCGCGTTTGTCGGCCTCCTCGTTGTCGCCCTTATCGCATTCCTGCTGTATTGGGCTGCCCGGACCGGCTTTCGCTCCACTGAGCCCTATCGAGTCGTTGCCATGGTGCTGGTAACTCTCGTCGGAGGAGCCTTCTGGTTGTCAGCAGGGATGCTGTTCTCCACCGAGCCCCGGTACGCCGTGTTTCCTGCGTTCTGCATCGGCTGGTCGCTACTGATTGCCACTGAGTTGGTCAGCAGGGCCGGCGAGGGACATGGTCTGGTGACTCCCCGTCAGCGGTCGGTTGGAGTCGTCGTCTTGATCCTGGCGATCTACTCAACACATTGGACACCGAGTGAACTACGGCGGTCTGGTCCGACATGGTCCGACGGCTTGAGAGTTGCAGAGGAAATCTGTGCCACGACCGACAACTCGACAGCGGCCATCCGGCTGCTTCCGCTCAGCGCCATCTGGGAGGTGGAACTGCCTTGTGATCGACTTGAATCGTAGAGCTTGGTGACGTGTCGACAGCGGTTGAGGCTGTTGCGCCCGTCGAAT
>JASMKJ010000015.1 GCA_030749275.1 Acidimicrobiales bacterium | reverse complement strand
GGGGAATCGACAACGGCGTGATCGTTCCCGAGAGTTGGCGGTTTCGCGAGGTTGCAGCCTGGAACAAGTGGCCATTGCATATCTGGCGAACTCACCGTTACGCATCCACGTGGTGTGTGCAGCGCGTAGCGGCGCTGAGGCCACGGCAAACATTGAGGCTGCAGCGATGGATATCACCAGTGAGGAGCGGCGCTGGCTAGAACAGGGCGACTGACAACTGCAAAGGGATCAAGGATGCTCCTTTATTGGGCCAGCGCCAGGCCAAGCCCAATTCACCAGCCTTGCCAGAGCGCCCTCTGGTACACCCGGGTAGGGGGAGAGACTCCCAGCCCGCTAGAGGCCGCACAACCGCCGAAAACCCGAAAAGGCGGCGCCAAAAGCGCTGCCTTCTCGAAACTGCGAACACGTGCACGCAAAAACTGCGAACACGCCCATGTGGAGTGTTCGCACTTGTTCCTGCTCCGTACACCGACTGGGGTCGGATGGGGCTCGAAGAGGAGGCTTCACCCGATGAGTGGGGGAGGTTCCACAATCTCCACTCCGGAGCCCATGGCAGACTCATCTGGTGAGCAACATGCCGGGCGTGTTCTGTTTCGAAGGGGACTGGGGGCAGGGATATCCACCATGATGTCATGAAGTTTCTGGAAGAAGCAGGGCTGTACTTGCTTTGCCACGTGACAACACGTGATTTCGGAGAGATGCTCAGGGAAACCCATCCCGAAGGGCACGACCCTTGCGCCGAAGCAGGCATTTCGGTGAAGATTCCCTTCCCCGACTGACATCAGTTGGTCTGGCGGAGACTTCATAGACACAAACTGGAGACTAAAGGCCTAGCCTCCCGTGGTGTGCTGAACAACAGGGTCCACCCCTTCCGTCTTGATCTTGAATCTGGTACTGATGCCCTCACGGCACCTGCTTGGATAGCTATGGGTGGAGAAGCGACTATCGCTCTCTATGAACTACTCGAACCGCACCATGACTCGTTTGTAGCCAGAATCAACGCGACCGCCGGACTGCGTTGGATGCCAGTTGTGCGTCAGGGCAGTACCTCTCGCACTGGACAATTGACACGACAACTCGCGTGAGTAGCCTCCTCGGGACACGGGTGCTCCGGCGAGAAGATCGAGGATTTCTCACCCACGGTGCCACTTACACAGCAGATCTCAAAGAACCCAATCTGTTCGGTAGCCTCCACGCCACCTACGTGAGGTCCACGATGGCCCATGCAAGGATCGTTGTGGACACCAGCAACGCCAAGACAATGCCCGGGGTTCTAGCCATCTATACGGGTAGTGACCTTGACGTGTCGATGGTCCTACCCGGCGCTATACCGGTCTTCCCAGATCCGATGCTGAATCGACCCCTGTTGGCGAACAACCGGGTTCGTTTCGTAGGGGAGCCAGTAGCAGTAGTACTTGCAGAGCATCCCTTCCAAGGAGCAGACGCAGCGGAAGCAGTCCTCGTAGATTACGACCCACTTCCAGCAGTGGTAGACCCCGAGTTGGCACTAGCCGACGAAGTTGTTCTGTATGAAGAAGTCGGGAGCAATCTGGCAATCGACTTTTCCAGCCTCGACATGGCTACTGGATTGACAGACATCGCCTTCTTCGACGAGTGCGAGATCGTCGTCCATGGGCGAGTTGCTCATCCACGTGTCCATCCTGCCCCCATTGAGGTTCGATCAGCCGCAGCGGCTTGGGATGGCGATTCGCTCTCTGTGTGGATATCCAATCAGAGCCCGCACGGTGCGAAACGATCGCTAGAAGGGCTGTATGGCGAGAAGGCAATTGAGGGGATCCGGGTTGTCGTTGGAGACGTTGGAGGCGGCTTTGGATCCAAAATCGACCTATACCCAGAAGAAGCTCTACTGCCATGGCTGGCTTCAGAATCTGGACGACCCGTGCGGTGGTTTGAAACCCGTACTGAGAACATGGTGGCTATGGGGCCTGGCCGAGGACATATCCACCGGTTCACCATTGGAGGCACCCGAAGTGGCAATCTCACCCACTACCAGCTCGATGTTCTAGTTGACAGTGGTGCCTATACCCGTATCGGTGCATTCCTGCCGATGTTCACCCTCTCTATGACCGTTGGGGTGTACGAAATCCCCAACGTTGAAACGACAGCCCGGTCAGTGGTTACCAATACCACCCCGCTGGAGGCCTACCGAGGGGCCGGGCGACCCGAAGCCACCTTGACCATCGAACGCGCTGTCGACTTATTCGCCCACGAAGCCGGCATGGACCCCATTGATGTGCGGCGCCACAACCTAATTGCCGCTGAGACCTTCCCGGCTACCACCGCCGTGGGTACTGAGTACGACAGCGGCGACTACGAAACCAGTCTTGACCTCGCTCTTCAGACGGCCGGGATATCAAACCTACGAGATGAACAGGCTCGACGCCGAATAGCTGGCGAAACCCTGCAACTAGGCATCGGCGTAGCTACCTACGTAGAAGTAACGGCCGGCCCAGCGCCTGGTGGCAACGAGTTTGGACGGGTGGAGATTACTGCTGACGGAAGAGCCCGGGTCTTTTCGGGCTCACTTAGCCACGGACAAAGCCACCGAACGACCTTCTCGATGATCGCTGCCGATCGTCTCGGCATGGAGCTCTCCGAAATCGAATTCATCCAGGGTGATACCGACAAAGTCGCCGGCGGTGTTGGCACCTACGGTTCGCGCTCCACTCAGTTAGGAGGATCCGCAGTCCACGACGCCGCCGGAGTAGTAGTCGACAAGGCCCTTCGGATAGCCGCTGATCTTCTGGAGGCTGCTGTGGATGACGTGATGTTGGACACCGATACGGGCCAATTTCATGTTGTTGGATCGCCTACTGTCTCGCGGACGTGGGCCGAGATCGCCACAGCCTCCAACGAGGGAGAGCTCGAGGCGGAATCCAAGGAAAATCGAAAGTGCACCTACCCATTTGGTGCTCATGTAGCCGTTGTAGAGGTCGACATCGAGACGGGCCACGTACGCCTTCAACGAATAGTCACCTGCGATGACGCCGGAGTCATTATTAACCCAATGATCGTGGAGGGGCAGCGCCACGGAGGTATCGCCCAAGGCGTCGCCCAGGCCCTCATGGAGGAAATTGTCTACGATTGCGACGGTAATCCACTGACCACCAATTTTGCTGACTACGGAATCATTTCGATGGCCGAACTCCCATCGTTCGAGTTGGCCTCGCTGGAAACACCCACACCAAACAATCCTTTGGGGGTGAAAGGTATTGGTGAGTCTGGCTCCATCGGGTCGACCCCCGCCGTGCAGAGTGCCGTACTCGATGCCCTGTCACCATGGGGAATAAGACATCTTGACGTGCCGCTCACCCCGTTGAAGGTGTGGTCAGCCATCTCGGCCGCCGCTATCAAGAGAGAAATCAAACTAGGTAGCAGACGTGTTCCAATCGGGCCAACAAGAACGAGTTGCCGATATGCACTCTTGTAAGAGTATTTCTACTAGCCATACCCGAACAAGACCATGCCGGCACCCAGTCGACCTTCAGTCACCGAGCTACTGACCACGGCTGATAGGCGCACCATGCACGGGTGTCCCAGCCAAGAAGCATGCTTTGATACAAGTTGTCCTATTTTCCGTGACTTGTCTACGAAATAGAGATACTGTCGGCTTGCGGGTGGCAGATGACAGTTCTGCTTCAAACGACCGAGGCACAACAGACAATTTCGGTCGCCCTGGATCAAGTCAGAAATATCAATCGGTCAGGTTCATCTGACTGTCAAGCGAAGTTACGTACATGAAAGGGTGGCTATCCAATGAAAGCTAGACTTAGACGGCTGGTAGGCCTGATCAGCATTCTTGCCGTTTTGACTATGGCCCCGAGTGCCTGTGGTGACAGCGAGGCTGATGTCGAGTTGGTACTTGACTATCTGCCAGGCGGTATTCACGCGGGGATCTACTCCGCACTAGGCGAAGGCTATTTCGCAGACAACAACATCAATATTGATATCCAGTCCCCAACTTCCTCTGCCGATACTCTGCGGCTTGTACTCTCCGGTCAGGCGAGTTTCGGAATTGCACCGATTGCTGATGTAGCCAACCTGGTTGCACAAGGCGAAGATGTTCAGGTTTTCATGGCACTTGAACAGGTGCCCCTAGCTGCTCTGATGTCTACCGAGGCCATTGGGGTCACAAACCCGAGTCAGCTCACCGGTGCAACCATTGGTGTAACAGGGATTCCCTCAGATGAAGCGGTAGCGAAGACAATCCTCGCGGCGTCTGGTGTTGATCCGAACAGTGTCGAATTCATCACTATAGGTTTTGATGCCGTCGGGAACCTCCTCGGTCAAAACGTTGATGCGGCTATCGGATTCTGGAGTGCCGAGGCGGTGGTTTTAGAACTCGAGGGTGAAACCCCATTCGTTTTCCGTCCCGATGAATACGGTGCACCTCCATATCCCGAACTAGTAGTTTTCGCTAGCACTGACACCATCAAGAACCGATCTGGTGTAGTTCAGCGGTTCTATGACTCCCTAGCCGAGGGGTACGCATTTGCTCTTGCCAATCAAGAAGCGGCTATTCAGCACCTCGCCGACAACGCCGAAGGGATCGACACATTTTTCAGCAATGCTGAATTTGACAAAGTCGAACCATTCTTCCTCGGTCCTAACGGCACGTTTGGAGAGATCTCTGATGCAGGCATTCGCGACTACCTGAACTGGGCAGCAAGCGTAGGAATCCTAGAGTCGGTGCCTGAGAACTTCGTTACAACGAAGTTCCTTCCCTAGAAGTAAGTTCACCTAGACGTAGATACGTCGGGGGGTGATGGCAGCGAAAAGAGCGGAAGAAAAGAGAGAAACCAACAAAAAAAAAAA
>JASMKJ010000014.1 GCA_030749275.1 Acidimicrobiales bacterium | reverse complement strand
TGTGCCGCCGCGTTGGCCCCTTCGATCGGAGTTTTCGCTGCCTGCTTGGTAGTCGTCAGAACTTCCAACGCGACTCTTGCCGCGTTGATCGTGGTCTTTGCTCTCGAGGAACTACCCGCCGGAAGTCGAGCTTGGGGACTTTCTGTACTCGGTCTTTCAGCGGCGTTGGGGGCTGGAGTGGTCGTGTGGGCGCAACCAGTCGCGGGTTTCGCGGAGTGGTCATGGCGCCTGATATTCGTGATTCCGGTGCTGATGATTCCTCTCATCGCAAACGCGGTTCGTCAACTTCCTGAAAGCCGTCGATTCGTGCAACATGTGGCGGGTCTCAAGTTGCGAAGCTATTGGAAACGTCTCGCATTGCTAGGTGGAACCTATTTCTTACTCGGTTTATTCCTTTCGCCTATCGATTGGTTCAGAAACGAATATTTGAGAGACGAACATGGCTACAGCGCACTACAGGTCAGCCTCTTCATCGTCACTACCGCTACGCCGGGCGGGATCGGCTTGTATCTCGCGGGACGTATAGCGGACCTACGCGGCAGACGAATTGTTGTGGGAGTAGCAGCCGTTGTTGGACTGGGGTTCACCACAATCTTCTTCAACTCATCGGGAATTTGGCTATGGCCCCTAGCGTTGACTGCTATCACAGTCGCGAGCGGTCTCTTACCGGCCCTAGGGGTGTACCGAGCTGAAATGTTTCCGACCGCCGTTCGAGCTCGCGCTGCGACAATCGCTGGTGCCATCGGAGTGGTGGGAGGCTCGATTGGCATATTGGCCGCTGGGTGGATGCGCGTCCGTTGGGGATCTTTTGGTCCGGCCATGACCATCCTTTGGGGGGGTCCGTTACTTGCCGCCGCTCTTGTCTGGAGGAAATTTCACGAAGGCACCCGACGAGAATTAGAGGCTCTAAACCCAGAAGATCGCAAGCCATAGACTTTCAGATCACATTGACCTACGACAGATTTGAAACCCAAAGCTTCACCGTGTCCACAATTGATGCAACATGAGTTCGGCTTGACGGGTCGTGGCGCCCACCTTCTAAGAACCGGGTCGAAACTTTGCCCCTTATTTGCGTCACGTATCGCTCAAATTCCTCGGGTGATCCAAAAGGGTCATTATTTCCTGAGACAAAGAGTGTGGGGACTTCGATGTCTGCGAAATGTTCCACACGAAGTTTCTCTGAATGAGCCGGGGGGTGGAGAGGATAGCTAAGGAGAAGTAAACCAGCGGCGGGCATACCTTCGGCCACAGCCATTGAACAGATGCGGCCCCCCATGGAGCGACCTCCGAAGGCCAAGGCATTTGGGTCACACCCCACTTGATCCGCTAGTCGTTCATTATCCTCCAACAGCTCGGCGACGAGCTTCGGCGCCCGGGGAGGGGGTCGTTTGCCCTGACGACGGTAGGAAAACTCATGTCTGAGTACAGGTAGGGGGGCCAACGATTCTTCCAACGCCAAGAGAGTCGGGTGCTCTTTGGTGCCGCCGGCGCCGGGCAAAAGTACCAATCCTTCAATGATCGACACGGAGACTCCTCATGTGGGCAGAATAGGTGTCACAACGGTTGAGAGGTGCCATATAGATGACGACTGGCGAATTAGGAAATGGGACAATATTGACGGCAATCGTCGACGGCGTTGGTGTAATCACCCTCAACCGTCCAGAAGTTAGAAACGCCTTAAGCAGCGAACTCCTAGGGGCTTTACCCGTAGCGATGCTTGCGCTCGACCAAAATCCCGACGTCGATGTGCTGGTCCTTACCGGAACTGATCCGGCATTCTGTGCCGGCCTCGATTTAAGAGAATTGGGTGATTCCGGTGGCAACATAAACCCAGATTCCTCACCCGAACCCAAGGGTCCTTTCCC
>JASMKJ010000013.1 GCA_030749275.1 Acidimicrobiales bacterium | reverse complement strand
GTTGGCACAACAACATCGTCGAAGTGCAAATCCCCCAGCACATGTGGCGCGATGATCTCTGGCGACGGTGAGATCGTGAGGCCAGTGGCATCAGCGGGTACCAGAACAAGCGAGTAACCATCGCCCTCTCTAACCAGTGTTGTATAGAACGCAGCGAACCCAGCGTTGGAGATGAACGACTTCGCGCCATTGATTACCAACTCACCGTTGCAATCGGCTGCAGTAGTCGTGATTCCCTTAAGGTCAGAGCCAGCTACCGGCTCGGTCAACGCCAGCGCCGCAAAGACCTCGCAACTCGCTACCCGCGGCAGCCATTCGGCACACTGCTCGTCAGTGCCAATTCGGGCGATTGCATAACTGCCGATCCCTTGAAGCGCGAAGAGCGAGTCAAGATGGGATGAGGTCTTCATCAACACCTCACGTGTCAGGCAGACTGCAAGCGGATCGACCTGTTCAAACCGGCCGCCATAACCAGCCGGAACCATAAGGTCGCCAAGTGCACTAGCCTGTAGTGCTTCGGCAACCACCGGATGCAGTGTCGAACTCTCGTCGGCTTCCATCGCTACGGCCTCAACACTTGACGCAAGCGCTTGTGCTTCAGCGATCACGTCCTTGTGACTCTGCGTCAAGTCAAGAAATTGCGTAAACATTTCTCAATGCTAATTGATGGAACTGTTATCTGGGCCAGAGGGGCACCGAGAGCAAGAGCCACAAGACATGCCACATGGAGCAACAATGATGACCCGAACATACCAAGGTCTCGTTCCAACCTTTGCCGACCGCGAGACATGGACAACGTCCCAGGTGCTGCGACATAGAGCAGTCAGCCATGGCAACGCTGTGTACCTCGACTGTCCCGAGGAAGGCCTTTCCTGGACGTACGCGGAGATGCACGAGGCTGCTGCGCGAGTTGCCGGAACGCTCGTCGAATCCGACGGTTCTCCGGGTGATCGGCTACTCATTATGCTGCCAAACTCCTCACGATTCATCCGCACTTGGCTCGGTTGCGCTATAGCCGGAGTAGTGGAGGTCCCCATCAACTTGGCCTATCTGGGCCAATTTCTAGAACACCAGATCTCGACAGTCACCCCTAAATTCGCTGTTATCGACGCTGCTTACACCGAACGGTTTATTCAGTCGAAATCTGCCTGCGAGACGATTGAACACTTCTGGGTGGCCGGCCCAGATACCAATTCAGGTATCGCCGCGTTGCAAGATGCAGGCTGGAAAGCCGAACCGTGGGATGCTCTCGAAGCGTCGACGCCAATAGAACCCGCTGATGTCTCCCCTCGTGATCTTGCATCGATCTTCTTCACGTCCGGAACCACAGGACCGTCGAAGGGCGTGATGATGCCTCATGCCCAGATGTACTTCTTCGCTGACGAATGCGTCTCGCTCACCCGCCTCACGGATTCAGACACGTATCAGGTGGCAACGCCTCTATTCCACGGCAATGCGCAGTTCCTTGCTGCCTACCCAGCTCTTATCGCCGGCGCCCGGTTCGTTCTCTATAGCCACTTTTCGGCCAGTCGCTGGATTGATCAGATCCGTTCTTCAAAGGCAACAGTCACCAACTTCCTCGGTGTGATGATGGACTTTGTCTGGAATCAGGAACCCAAACCTAACGACGCTGACAACAACTTGCGCTGCATCTTTGCCGCGCCTACCGCCCATTCGATCGTTGACGGCTTTAAAACGCGTTTTGGCATCGAAGCGTTCGTCGAAGTGTTCGGCCTTACAGAGACCTCTATGCCAATCCTCTCCCCTTACGGTGAGGACCGCCCGCCAGGCGCGGCTGGGCTCGCCGTTGAAGACTGGTTCGACGTTCGGCTAGTTGACCCCGAGACCGACGAGGAAGTAGCCGTCGGCGAACTAGGAGAGCTAGTGATCCGACCTAAGGTCCCTTGGACATGCTCGATGGGTTATTATGAGATGCCCGACAAGACCGCCGAAGCCTGGCGCAACCTCTGGTTCCACACCGGCGACGGCATGCGTCGGGACGCCGATGGCTGGTACTACTTCGTGGATCGCCTCAAGGACTCGCTCCGGCGGCGGGGTGAGAACATTTCCTCTTACGAGGTAGAGCAGGTCTTTCTCGCCCATCCCGCCATCACCGAATGTGCCGTCGTCGCCATCAAGGTCGACATCGAGGCCGGCGAGGACGAAGTAATGGCTTGGTTGATCACCTCCACTCAGATCGACCCGACTGAGTTGTTGTCTTGGGCCGAGACCCGCATGCCGTCATTCGCGGTGCCTCGATATGTCGAGTTCGTTGACGAGTTACCCATGACGCCTTCAGAAAAGGTCCAGAAGGTCGAACTCCGGAAACGGGGCGTCTCAGCCTCAACCTACGACCGTCAAGCAACTCAGTAACAGGCGGGGAGTTAGTCCCATTGGACTTCGAGTGACTCTCGGTGGGCTACGGGAAATCTAGGGGACGGTTCTCCGACCGAGACGGTGTCCTCGTTGACCCCACCGACAATCCGGCTTGTGCCGACAACCCCGACGGCGACCACCACCAACTCAAACAACGCAAGTAAACAGGGATATTTCTGTCGGACTGGGGAGATTTGAACTCGGGACCTATTCCTCTAGATGGCGACTAACCCGCGGGACCAAACTGGACGTATCAGGCTCTTTCTAAGTGTCGTGTGTGCAGTCAGTGTTCTGACAGCATGTGGGGGAGCTGCGACTGACCCGACCCTGTCACCTGGATCCTTGGCGGCACCGACCACCACCGAAACACCGACCACCACCGAAACACCGAGCACCACC
>JASMKJ010000012.1 GCA_030749275.1 Acidimicrobiales bacterium | reverse complement strand
ATGGCTCGAGTCCGTTACTTCATCTGATTGCTGGCGAACTGCGGGCTAGCGCGTCGCTCGCTACCTTCAACAACTATTCGCCGACCGATCAACGTCTTTTGGGAGCCGTCGCTGAAGGCGGCCCTGAAGAAATCGCTCTCGCGGCTGAAGCCGCCGCATCGGCCTTTCACGACTGGGTTTCGAGACCAGGTGGTGAGCGAAAGAAGGTCCTTCACCGCATTGCCGATTTGATCGTGGACCGAGCAGATGAAATTGCAGCGGTGGAATCGGTTGATACAGGTCAGGCGATTCGATTTATGAGTTCCGCTGCCATCCGTGGCGCTGAAAATTTTCGGTATTTCGCTGATGCGGCACCGGGGGCTCTTGACGGCAAGACAATGCCTACGGCGACCCACTTAAACTATTCGTCGAGGCGAGCAATAGGTCCTGTTGGGGTCATCACACCGTGGAATACGCCTTTCATGCTGTCTACCTGGAAGATCGCACCAGCACTCGCATCGGGGTGCACAGTTGTGCACAAACCAGCGGAGTGGAGCCCCCTGACAGCGGCCATTCTTGGGGAGATTGCCACTGAGGCAGGGCTTCCGCCGGGAGTTCTGAATGTCGTTCATGGAACAGGTGAAGTCGCGGGCAAAGCTTTGACCCAACATCCGGCGATAAAGGCAATCGCCTTTGTTGGTGAATCGTCGACCGGTTCGCTGATTCAGGCTCAAGGAGCGCCGACGCTGAAACGTGTGCACTTTGAACTGGGTGGCAAGAATCCAGTGATTGTTTTCGACGATGCCGACCTACAACGAGCCTTGGATGCCGTCGTCTTTATGATCTACAGCCTCAACGGTGAGCGTTGTACGTCGAGTAGCCGCCTCCTAGTGCACCACTCAATCCATGACTGGTTTGTTGAAAAGTTGACGGAACGCGTCAAAGCCCTCAGAGTTGGGGACCCCTTGGATCCGGCCACTGAGGTCGGCCCGTTGATCCATCGAGTTCATTGCGAAAAAGTTAGGTCGTACCTGAATAAGGCGGTTGAGGACGGGGCGCGCGTCGTAACTGCAGATTATGACTTTGACCCCGATTCAAACTTTGTGAATCCGATGTTGTTTGTTGAGGCCGACAACTCAATGAGGGTGAGTCAAGAAGAAATTTTCGGGCCAGCGTTAACAGTCATCCCCTTTTTGGATGAAGACGAAGCGGTCCACATAGCGAACGACATTGAATATGGCCTTGCGGGGTATCTCTGGACCGGAGACGTCGGCCGAGCTCACCGTGTAGCACAAGGTCTTGACGTAGGCATGATCTGGATCAATTCGCAAAACGTACGCCACCTACCAACCCCGTTTGGGGGTACAAAACGAAGTGGCATCGGGCGAGATGGAGGTGACTACAGTTTTGATTTTTATATGGAGACCAAAAACGTCGCTGTGGCTTACGACCAACATGACATCGGGAAACTTGGAATGCAGAGCTAATGAGAACATTGGATGACGCGGAGGTTGAACGACAGGCGCTTCTTCATGATGATGCCCGACGGACCGCAATTCAGATTGACCCGGTGACGGTGACGCATCCCGATATGACAATCGACGACGCCTATGCCATCCAAAACGCGTGGCTTCAGATCGAGCTTGGTCGTGGTCGCCAATTAGTGGGTCACAAGATCGGCCTCACATCGAAGGCCATGCAGTTGGCCATGAGTATCGATGAACCCGATTCGGGGTATCTCCTCGACGACATGGTGTTTGAAAACGGTTGTGAATTAGAAGCCGCTAGATTCTGCGACCCCAAGATCGAAGTCGAACTAGCGTTTCTAATTGGAAGCAGAGTCGCAGGACCCGACGTCACGATCGACGAGGTCATCAGATCGACCGATGCGTTGATCCCCGCAATCGAATTGATTGACGCTCGCTCGTACCGAAGGCATCCGCGCACCGGTGTGACTCGTTCGGTAACGGACACCATTGCGGACAATGCGGCTGATGCGGGAATCATTCTCGGAAATGCTCAGGATGACCTCGATGATGTCGATCTCCCGTGGGTGGCAGCGATATGTGAGCGCAACGGAGACATCGAAGAATCAGGCGTGGCCGCAGCCGTATTGGGTCACCCAGCGCTGGGAGTTGCGTGGCTCGCACGTCGTTACGCCGACCAGGGCCTCGCGCTTGAACCTGGGCAGATTGTTTTGAGCGGATCCTTCACCCGACCTGTCGATTGCCGCGCCGGAGACCACTTCAAGGTCAACTACAGAGATTTGGGTGCGGTTGAGTTTTCGTTCAGGTGACCAATTCCCCGGGTGGGTGGATCTCAGTCACGATGTACTCGTAGCTTGGCTTCGCGGGAAGACCGCCATTTGCGCGACAGGAAATAGTCGGAACTTCACGACCGCGGCGCACTTCGACGAGCCACTCTTGACGTGCCACCCAGATGGATACGGCCCACCCGAATTCGATCTCCCGAACCTCGAGTTCTCTCGGCAGCAGGTCTAGCTCCCAGCCCAACTGTTCGAAAATGGCCCGCTCAGCTACCTGACCGGGACCGGTCGCAGCCCCCAGCCACCCCCGACACTTTGGACTCAATAGCGATGGGTCACCTGTGAGTTCAAGAATGGACAAGGTCGTTTCTGGGTCCAAGTAAGCCCACATTCGACCGTCGGGGATTGTCATAGCGGTAGGTGCGAACCGGTGGCCACCAGTGTGGCTAACGCGAAGAACATTGAGCCCAGGAGCTCGTCGTTCGAGTTCGTTGGCTAACCGCGCACCCTCGCTTCCGCAGCAAATGTCATGACTGCCTTGAGTGCACACGACAACTGCAAGTTCAGGTGGGTTGACTTTCTCAGCAGAAGTATCAGGGTATTGGGGAATCTTCGTTTGGATGTCTGACGCGAATTTGACGAGTTGTGATGCACTGTGAAGCCTGAGCCCCCAACTCTTCATTCCCACTTCGTCGCGTTGATACACAAGTATTTCGGTCCCTGGCTCTTCGGTCCTAGGAATCATCGCCAAGACACGAGTTGTCCCAAGAGAAGTTTCCGAAATCGATTGAAACCCTTTGAGGAGGGGATGATCGAAAACGGGCTTGGGCCACGGAAGGGGCACCTCAACGAGAATGATGGCGTGTGCTGATATAGCCGTCCCGCATGGATCGGTGGCGATCTGCCGGGCATGGGTCGAACACTTCGGCGATGTATCACCCGAAGGCAGGAGGTCTACAGCGCTTTCGGAGAGTCCGCTCGACATGGCTACAGGTTAGATCGCTTGGACAATGGGACCTGAAACTTAGTTGCGAGTCGCTATCACTTCTTCACCCGGGGCTTCAGGCTCGTCATCGACCATCTCGGCTGGAAATCCCGGTGCCTGGATGTCGATGCCTGTTGCGTCTTCAAGGCGTCTGATGACGTTAGGTGACCACTCTCTCGATCCGTACCGACTTTTCGCGTCCCGAAAAATGTTGATGAGAAGGGGTGAGAGTTCAAGTGGTATGTCGTGACGTTCAGCAATTTCTTGAAACAGGGAGATGTCTTTCAGCACCAAATCCATAGTGAAATTGATGTCGCGACTTCCATTGAGGATCACTTGGCTTTCTGTTTCGTGTACGAAAGAGTTACCGGAACTGATTTTGATGGCTTCATAGGCCGTCGCAAGATCAAGGCCCGATGCTTTGGTGGTGATTAATGCTTCACAGATTGAAACGAGGTTCGCGGTAGCCAGATAGTTGGTCACGACCTTGAGAATTGAGGCGGATCCGAGTTGGCCCGCGTGAAGTACTTGCCTTCCCATCGCTTTCAGCAAAGGGAGGATGCGTTCAAATACGTCCCGGTCACAGCCAGCCAAGATCGCGATGTTCCCGGTTGCTGCTCTGTGGCAACCACCCGACACCGGACAATCAGCGGCGAAACCTCCAGCGGCGTGGACTTTCTCGGCGAGACGGAGCACCTCCTGTTGATCTGTGGTGCTCATCTCGATCCATACTTTCCCCCCGGAGAATCCGTCGAGTACGCCGTTCTCGTCTTCCATCACTGAGGCGCAGATCGCTGGACTCGGTAGACAGGTGATGATGATGTCGCAACTTTCAGCTAACTCTCGGGGGGATTGAGCGACGTTCGCTCCTAATTGAGAGAACTCATCTGTTCTGGAGGAGTCCAAGTCTCTCACGGTGAGATCAAACCCGTTGCGAAGCACGCTCCCCGCTAATTTGGCGCCGACGTTCCCAAGTCCGATAAAGCCAACCTTCACGCTTTCATTCCAATCTCGGTGGGGTAATTGGCTCAATGTAATCGCCGGAAGCATCGGAGATTTTCCATCGACGAGTTTGAGGCAGAAATTAACCTGTCTGTATCGTCTAGGACGGGGCCAATGCCGATGATTGCAACTCACCCGAAGGTGACCACCGAAATACGAGAGGTGTATCTCAGGGACGGCGTAGTAAGAATTCCCGGAGCGGTTTCCGAGGAGTGGCTGTCACTCATCGCCGCTATGGCTGATGTGGAACTTAGCGATCCTGGTGAATGGGTGACCGATACCAACCCCGGCGCCCCAACGAATCGCCTGTTTACCAGCAGGTACCGCTGGAAGACCGATTCGCTCGTGAACCGTTATGTGTATGAGTCCGGTGTAGCCCATATGGCCGCTGCTCTCATGGAGTCAGCGACAGCCCGACTCTATTTTGACCACTTGCTTGTGAAGGAGCCACACACTGAAGCCCCAACTCCGTGGCACCAAGACATTCCTTATTGGCCATTCTTGGGCAAGCAGATCTGCTCAGCCTGGGTATCGGTGAGTGAGCTGACCGTGGCGGAAAGCTCGCTCGAGTTTGTCCGTGGATCTCACGACTGGGGTTCCTACTTTGCCCCTGAAGCCTTCGATGGTTCCAAGAACTGGACCAGCGACTTTGAGGGGGAGCCGGCCCCCGATGTGGCATCGGCGAGAGACGACTACGACATCGTTGGTTTTGAAGTCGAACCAGGAGATGCAATTTTCTTCTCGGCGTGGATCTTGCACGGAGCGCCCGGTAATTCTGGGGATAAACGCCGTACGGCATTGTCCACGAGGTGGCTGGGTGACGATGTGACGTGGTATCCGCACCCGGGAAGCGATCCGACTGTGACCGATGACGACACCGCGGTTCAAAGTGGAGAACACCCAAGCGACGACGAGCACTTCCCTCTGGTGTACAGCGTCTAGTCGTCGAATTAAGAGAGTGCGAGCCCAAGCTCTCTTGCTGCCGCGGTCACTGGGGGAGCGACAGTCGCCGAATCGAGACTGATTGCGAGGTGCACGACAGCTAGGGCTGCTTTGGTAGCACCATCGCCTGTCGAGACTGGGGCGGCGATAGAGGCCATTCCGTCTATGACTTCGCCTTCTGAATAGGCCCAACCGGATTCACGGGCTGATGCAATTTCGGGGCGTTCGCCCTTCGTTGGTTCTTCTCCTGCGAGTAAGACGATGCCTGGAGCGCCGCGTGTGAGAGGGTGGCGGGTTCCCGGTCGGTAGGCGACGTGTGCAGTGGTGTGGATCGGTTCGACAACTTGCACAGTGACCGCTTCTTGACCGTCTGATACGACGAGAAAGGCGGTCATTTCTAGAGTGTTGGCGAGATGGGTGAGTATTGGCGTCGCTGTTGCCTGCAAGTCGTTGCGTACTCCGCCGGCGAGCGCAACTAGGTGGGTGTCGCCGGTGAGTCGGCCCGAAGGGTCGCGTCTCACCAACCTGTGATCTTCAAGGGTACGAATAATGCGGTAGGTGACTGAGCGTCCCAGTTCAAGTTGGGAAGCGACCTCGTCGATCGTCATGGGCATGGTCGAAGTAGCGATCACGTTTAAGGCCCTGAGCCCGCGGTCGAGGGTCTGAGATCGACTTGAGTCGCTCGCTGGTTTGGGCACCATATCCGCTATATACTAATCGATAATCGAATATGAAATTCGATATACGGACAAATATCGTAATGGTGACACCTAGGACAAGACATGCCCGCAAGAACAGGGAAAGAAGTAATTGACCGACTACAAAGCCACCCACCGAACCTCTGGCTAGACGGTCAACGGGTCGAGGACCCCACCACCCATCCCAAAACACGAAACGCCGTTCATTCCTTGGCAGCGCTTTATGACCTTCAATACCAGGATGATCTCATTGACGTCATGACCTTTAGGTCACCATCCACAGGTGATCGAGTGGGCCGAAGTTTCATTGTCCCGAACACGAAAGATGATTTACGCCAGCGCTCCCAAATGCACAAGGTGTGGGCAGACGCGAGTTTGGGTCACATGGGCCGGTCGCCTGACTACATGAACGTAAATGTGATGGCGGCGGGCATGGCGGGGAGCTATTTCGAGCAGGTAGACCAACGATTTGGCACCAACATCAACAATTACTTTGAATACGTTCGAGAAAACGACCTCGCCCTCACCCACGCGCTCACCAACCCACAAGTCGATAAATCAAAACAGGCCAACGAACTAGATGACCCATACATCGCTCTTGGATTAGTCGAGGAGACCTCCGAAGGCATTTTGGTCCGCGGAGCTCGAATGTTGGCGACGTTACCTATCTCCGACGAGATTCTGATCTTCCCGTCGACGGTCATACAGGGAGGCGAAGAGATGCGCCCATACGCATTGGGCTTCTCCATCCCCAACAACACTCCAGGACTACGGTTTCAATGCCGAGAGCCGTTAGATCAAGGTCGCAGCCATGTAGACCACCCCTTGGGTTCGCGCTTCGATGAATTAGACGCAATGGTCATTTTCGACGATGTCGTAGTTCCTTGGGATCGAGTTTTCCTGATTCGAGACATTGAGCGGGCGAATCAGGCTTATGCGAAGACAGGTGCTGTGCTGCACATGGCCCATCAAGTAGTCAACCTGAAAATCGCGAAGACCGAAGCCATCCTCGGGACCTTGCAATCAATCATCGACATGATCGGAACCGGTCACTATCCGCATGTGCAGGAAATGGTTGCGGAGGTGATCATCACCTTGGAAATCATGAAAGCGCTCAAAATCGCGTCGGAAGAGGAAGCGAGTGTTAACGAATACGGCGTTATGACCCCCGCCCGGGGACCTCTTGATGCGGCTCGCAACCACTACCCATCAGTTCACAAACGACTGATGGAAATACTGCAGCTTTGCGCGTCAAGTGGCCTGATCATGGTGCCCAGCCAAGCAGACTGGGAGGGCGAACGAAGCGCCGACATCGACAAGTTCCTACAAGGCAGGAATGGATCAGCTGAGGAACGACTGCGCCTGTTCCGTCTTGCATGGGACATGACAATCTCAGGTTTTGGCGGACGTCAGGCCTTGTACGAACGGTTCTTCTTTGGCGATCCAGTCCGCATGAAGCACGCCCTATACGGGGTGTATGACCGAAGCGAGTACGTCGACAGGGTCCAGCGATTCATTACCAACGACAATTGGCCTAATGCGTGACACCCAACAGGGACGATATCCAGAAAGCCAGCCGGCGATTAGAAGGACGCGTTGTCTACAGCAGTGTCCAAGCAATGGTTACCGATCAATCTCAGACAGCGACACTCAAGCTTGAAAGCACGCAGCGCAGCGGCTCGTTCAAGGCCCGTGGGGCGATGAACGCGATGTTGTCTACAAGAATTGGTTCTGAAGGTGTCGTCGCTGCGTCGGGAGGGAACCACGGTGCTGCAGTCGCGTGGGCTGCCCGAGAGCTTGGCCACACCGCCAATATTTTCGTCCCCGAACTCATATCCCCATCGAAGCTAGACAAGCTCGAAGAGTATGGAGCAAACATTCATCTGGGGGGACGTGAATACCACGAGGCTTTTGCGGCAGCTCAAACATTCAAACAACACCATGATTGCACCGAGCTTCACGCATATGACCAAAATGAGGTCGTAGCCGGCGCGGGTACTATCGCAATAGAAATTGACGCTCAAGTGCCCGACGCAACAACGATTTTCGTTTCTTGTGGAGGAGGGGGACTGGCAGCGGGCTTAGCGATCTGGTGGGGTACATCCAAACGTTTGGTTGTGGTGGAGACGGAAGGCACCCAGGCCTGGGCCAAGGCCCGAAAGGCGGGCCGACCCGTAGATGTCGAAGTAACGGGCATCGCTGCGGACTCGCTGGGAGCCAGACGGATAGGAAATATAGGGTGGCTAGCACTGACATCTTGTGAAGCGGAGAGCTCCATCGTCACAGACGAACAAGTAGCTGCTGCACAACAAGAACTCATGGATCAACACGGAGTCGTTGCTGAACCGGCAGCGGCCGCTAGTTTCGCAGGATTCAAATCGGTGGCCTTAGCCCAGAACGAAAAGTGCGTCCTAGTGATATGCGGCGCGAACTCGACCTAAAGGAAGGCGCTACACGACTAGCGTCGGATGCATGATGTGGTGGTTGTGGCTTCTCATTCTCCTGGTCGTGCTCTTGGTTGTAGTGATCTACGACCTGACCCAGCGCCAGCACGCGATCCTGCGAAATTTCCCCCTCATCGGCCATCTCAGATATTTGATCGAGCTGATGGGTCCCGAACTGCGCCAATACGTAGTCGCGGACAACGACGAAGAAAAACCTTTCAGTCGTGACGAACGCCGATGGGTTTACGCGACAGCCAAGAAAGAGAATTCGTATTTCGGCTTTGGTTCCGATGACGATCTAACTCAGCCGAACAGAGTTGTTTTTCGGCACACTCCCTTTCCCTTGGCTGAACCCATCCCAGCGACAGCTCCAATTCCTTGCACCAAGATCTTGGGCAAATGGCGTGAACGACCAGGGGCATTTCGCCCGGCGTCAGCGGTGAACTTGTCGGGGATGAGTTTCGGATCCCTATCGGGTGCAGCAATTCAAGCGTTGAACCGCGGCGCAGCCATCGATGGATGCCTGCATAACACCGGCGAGGGTGGTCTTTCTCAGCATCACCTTCATGGCGGGGATCTGATTTTCCAATTTGGTACCGGATATTTCGGGTGCCGTGACCACACAGGACTGTTTTCGTCAGACGTGCTGGTGGAAACGATCTCGAATCTTCCTGTGCGCGCCATTGAGATCAAGTTGAGCCAAGGTGCGAAACCAGGAGTGGGCGGCATGCTTCCAGCAGCAAAGGTGACCAAGGAAATAGCGGTCGCTCGCAACGTGCCGCAAGGCCACGATGTCGTCAGTCCCTCAGCTCACTCAGCTTTTTCTGACATTCCCACCCTGATCGAATTCGTCGAACACGTAGCAGATGTCACCGGCATGCCAGTTGGAATCAAGTCCGCAGTGGGACAAGTTGATTTTTGGGTCAGGCTGGCAAGACATATGGCTCGGACCGGCAAGGGTCCGGACTTCATTAACGTTGACGGCGGAGAAGGAGGGACTGGGGCAGGACCACTTGTGTTTGCTGATCACGTAGCTCTTCCATTTTGGGAAGCCTTTTCGCTCGTTCACAAAGCATTTGCAGATGTTGGATTAACCAATGAGCTCATCTTCGCGGGTGCTGGACGGCTCGGCCTGCCGACCCAAGCCGCCATGGCTATGGCGATGGGAGTCGACATGGTAAATGTTGGTCGCGAAGCCATGTTGGCGATCGGTTGTGTTCAAGCGCAGAAATGTCACACCGGTCACTGCCCAACTGGTGTAGCGACACAATCAAAATGGCTCGAAAGAGGACTTGACCCCACCGACAAGGCGGTCCGCCTAGCGAACTACATGAGTGGCCTGCGATATGAACTGTTGCGACTGTCCTATGCGTGTGGAGTAAGACATCCAGCGCTCTTAGGTCCTGCAGAAGTATCAGTTCGATGGGTCGACGGACGGTACCGAAGTTTGCATGACCACTACGGCGTTGATTCATCGGTGACCCACTCAGCCGAAAGAGTCAACAACATCAAGGAAGCGCTGGTTCTGCCGTGAAAGCCCGACCACAGAGAACTACCGTTCACATATGCCCATGATGACAGGCGGCCAAGCCGTCGCAGAGACCCTCTCCTCACTAGGTGTCACCAAAGTGTTCGGCATCGTGAGTGTGCACAACCTGCCGATTTATGATGCCCTGTCCCTGCACCCAGGCCTCGAAGTAATCAACGTGCGTCACGAACAGGCGGCGGCCCATGCAGCCGACGCGTACTCGCGAGTGACGGGCGAACTGGGCGTGATTCTGACTTCGACGGGGCCAGGAGCAGTGAACGCCGTAGCTGGAATCTACGAAGCAGCGTTCGTATCTTCCCGATTACTGATGATCACCGGCCAGATCGAGTCCCGCTTTCGAGGCAAAGGTAAGGGATTTCTCCACGAACACGAAAAACAACCCGAAATGCTTCGAAGCGTGTGCAGATCTGTGGTCTCAATCCGGCACACAGAACACATC
>JASMKJ010000011.1 GCA_030749275.1 Acidimicrobiales bacterium | reverse complement strand
ACCAGTCCCCTACCCAGGCCCGCCCGAGGGGCAACGAACCCCCAGCAAGAGGCACACATTCGTCGTGTCGGAGGGGGGACTTGAACTCCCACGCCCTTTACGCAGCGTGGTCGTCGCATAGACCCCCAGCAGTGGACTCTCTCTGCGTTTCAGGGGATCGTCGGTCACGCACTGTGAGCGACTCCTTGGCATAGTCCGCACCAGTGGTCCCTAGTTCCGGCCGCGTGGGACCACGGTGGGACCAGAAGGCCGGTTTTCGGGGTCTAATAACGCTGCGGCCTGCGTCTCTCGAGAGGTGTCGAGGGGGACGTCCCGGGTCGTTCAGTCGAACAAAGTCTGAGGGTGGTCATCAACAGCAGTCTCGCGGAACACCACCTCAAGTTCATTCGCGCTAACAGCGGTCGCTCCTCCACGGATGAGAAGTTGATTTCCGGCCGCAGTATCAGCATCGATGTCTAGAACATAGAGAGGTTTGCGCTTTTTCAGACAGAGCTGGCCCATCTCCCACGAACCACCTCGATCACCAGCCGCAGTGATAAATACACGATCGCTGAGCGCAGCAATTGTTGCGTTGCGTTGCATCGCTCGAGGACCTGACCAGGGCTCGGAGCGTGCAAACTGCGAAACAACGCAGACGTCGTCAAGGTTCTCGGGTTGCCAGTGTCTCGAGCGGACTGAGATGCCGTTGGCCAGAACACCAATCGTCGATCCGCCAAGATCCACCGCACCCTGATGGGCGGCACTATCCACCCCAGCGGAGAGCCCTGACACCACATCCCACCCTTGGACCACTGCGATCCCTGCGAGCCGGTGGGTAAGTCCGAGCAAATCATCAACCGCATCGCGTGAACCAGCCACACCAAGCGACGGACGACCATTGTCGAGAAGCGAACAAAGTCCGATAACCCACAGAGCAATGGGCAGTGGCGGGACGGCGTCTAGAAATCGCCCATTTGGATAGGCCACGTCACCAGGCAGAAACAAATCGGGGTCATCGACACGCAAGTTCCACGCATGTTCGAACTCGTAAGCAAGCGCATGCGCAAGCGAGTCCGACAAGCCAAAGCCATCGCCTAGTTCTTCCGGCGTCCTATGCAGTAGGTCTTCAACGGCAAGGTCCATGTCCCGGAGGCCGGCCGCGAGTCTTTGCGCAGCTACCGGGCCAAGACCGCTCGTCGAATGGACCGCGTACCAGAGTTGCCGCTGCGAAGGTTGAGCGTCATCCATCAATACTCATCGTCTCTCGAACTCGACGCCACCGCCCTGGTTGCGCACAGCCCAACTGCTGCAGAACTAGCACCATCTCGGCGAAGGGCCGAAGCCAGTGAAGCTAGCGTCGAACCATTCCGAACCACGTCGTCAACTAACGCGATCCTTCGGCCCGAAACTTCTGGATCCGCCTCGAATTGCGTACTGTCAATGCTGAAGGCTTGGGTGTTCTTACTGGGAGACGTGAACCTCGTCTTCCGAATCTGCCGAGACAAGTCCTCGACTTGAAGAGCCGAAGCTAAATGGGCGGCAAGCACGTGCGGAACACTTAAATCCTTGTTTCCGAAGTACGGCACAGCGCAGATCGCATCCAACTCCCTCAATGGCCTCACCTGGCGGCTGTTTATCTCCCGGTAGCGGGCAACGACCTCACCAAGTTGCCGTCCCAGTTCCTCTGCGGCATTTCGAGCTTCTCCGTCAAACCCTTTGTGCTTTGACCGATAAATGAGTTCTCCGGCGCTGGTCCTCCTCTGCAAGTCGTGATTCCAATGGTTGTCGATCGCGCAGACCCACAGACACCCATCAGCAACTTTAAAGATCGCCCCTGACGTATCCCCTATCTCATCGTCGGAGCCCCGTGATGTGACCACGGACACAGTGTGGTCAATTCTTGAACCTTTGCCACTTGAACTGGTCGGACCAAGACCCACTACACAGTCGACGACCTAGCTCACCGGGTACCTATGCCTCCGCGTGTGATCAGAAGGCCGATTTTCGGAGTCTGATAACGCTGTGACCAGTGTGTTTGTGGTGTCGGAGGGGGACTTGAACCCCCACGCCCGGCATCGGTCCGAGACTTGGCTGGGAACTATTGCCATGTGACGGGTTCTTCGGACGGTCCTGTCCATGAAGAACAGAACCGTCCACCAAACCCGTGACCTGGATCCGTCCGTGGTCGAGAAGATCCTGGCGCGCCACGAAGGAAATCTTTCCGACCCGGTCATCTACAAGCTTGGCGATTCCTTGGAATCAAAGGGATCTGTGGCGCAATCCCCCCATATGTGGGGGTCAAAAACACCCATTTGCGGGATATGCGGCGCTTTGTCGTCCATAGATGCTGCCTCTGAGACATCGGAGCGGTTCGAACAACTCAGTTTCGAAGCCGCCGACAACGGAGGTGACAGAAATGGTTGAGCGTGTCGGT
>JASMKJ010000010.1 GCA_030749275.1 Acidimicrobiales bacterium | reverse complement strand
ACTCAACGGAAATGTTGCAAACCTAAATTTCATGACGTCCGGCCAATTTGAACTAGGTGGTGTGGATTGTGAAGTGAGTCGGAGCGGCTATACCGGAGAAGACGGATTCGAGATAATTGTTCACTCACAGAACGCCGCAGCCATCACTGATTCCTTATTGGCCCACGACCACGTCACGTTTTGTGGTTTAGGCGCACGAGACACTCTGCGTCTCGAAGCGGGGCTTTGCCTGTACGGACATGAACTTAACGAAGAGACGACACCGATCGAAGCTCGACTCGGTTGGACTATCCCTACGCGCCGCCGCGACGATGCAACATTCGCTGGTTCGGAAGTGATCCTGGATCAGATCTCGTCGGGAACCCGGCGGACCCGAGTTGGCATTTCCTCCCTAACTAAACGCCCAATCCGAGAGGGAGCGATTCTGGTAACCGAAGAGGGCCAAGAAGTAGGGACTGTTACCAGTGGCGGATTCGGTCCGACCTATCAGGGCCCCATTGCTATGGGGTACGTCACCTCGCAAACAGCTAGGGATAAGCCTCAGTTAATCGCCCACGCTCGAGGCAAAGAGTTCCCATGTCGAATAGCTGACCTTCCATTTGTCCCACACAACTACCGTCGGAATTGAGGCTCTATGACCAAGGACGCTAACCCCCGGAACGAGTTCCTGGAGCGACACATCGGACCTCGCGATGTCGATGTCCGAGCGATGCTTGACGCTATTGGGTATCAAAGTCTTGAAGCGCTCTGCGACGCTGCTCTCCCCGAGCCCATTCGTAGTGACCAACCTCTGAGCCTCCCCGACCCCTTGAGCGAGGTCGACGCAATTGAGCGGATTCGCTCCATTGCAAATCTCAACAAGCCCCTTAAATCGTTGATAGGGCTCGGATACCACAACACCATCACGCCCGCAGTAGTGGTCCGTCGGGTGCTCGAAAACCCGGCTTGGTATACCGCTTACACGCCGTATCAACCCGAGATAAGCCAAGGGCGACTCGAAGCCCTACTCAACTACCAGACGATGGTTTGTGACCTTACCGGAATGGAGATTGCGAATAGTTCGTTGCTGGATGAAAGCACGGCGGCTGCAGAGGCAATGACGATGGCTCGACGCTTAGCAAAAAGCCAGGGGACCAAGTTCTTTATCGATTCAGACTGCCATCCGCAAACCATCGATGTCGTTGGTACCCGCGCGTCCGCACTGGGAATAGAAATAGAGATCGGAGATGCCTGGAGTGACCTTGACAGCGATCAGTGTTACGCAGCTCTCGTCCAATATCCAGGTTCCTCAGGCAAGATTCGGGATATCAGCCCGGTGGCAGAGAAACTTCACACCGGTGACGGAATTCTCTGCGTCTCATCGGACCTTCTGGCGCTCTGTCTCGTAACTCCACCCGGCGAGCGAGGAGCTGACCTTGTAGTAGGAACTTCGCAACGCTTCGGAGTGCCACTCGGTTTCGGCGGACCTCACGCTGGTTATCTTGCCGCCCGGGAAAGCCACAAGCGAGCTCTCCCCGGCCGGTTAGTTGGTGTGTCAGTCGATAGCGCTGGGAGACCAGCGGCTCGCCTAGCGCTGCAAACTCGGGAACAACATATTCGCCGAGAAAAAGCCACAAGCAACATCTGTACCGCCCAAGTGCTTCTTGCGGTGATCGCGTCGATGTACGCCGTGTGGCATGGTCCGGAGGGGCTGCGTTCTATCGCAGAGCGGATTCACGACCTAACGGCAAGGCTCGCGTCACGGCTCCAATCATCCGGCTTCAAGGTTTTGAACGACTCATTTTTTGACACACTGAGCGTGGCCGTACCCGGGCAAGCAGACGACATCGTCAAACGAGCCCTCAGCGAAGGCTTCAATCTTCGCCTAGTCAACCCGGACGTCGTGGCCCTCACATTGGACGAAACCTGTGATTCAACTGTTGTCGAGGCTCTGACACGATCCTTTTCCCCAGAAAATCAAAACTTCGACGACGTGAGCTCTGCAACGGGAATCGAAGGTGAGCTGAAAAGATCATCTGAGTTTTTAACCCACCCAGTTTTCAACACCTACCGTTCTGAAACCGAGATGTTGAGATATATACGTCGCTTATCAGATAAAGACATAGCCCTTGATCGCGGCATGATCCCCCTCGGTAGTTGCACTATGAAATTGAACGCGACCAGTGAGATGGAGCCAATCACTTGGTCCGAGTTCTCCGACATACATCCTTTTGCGCCGTTGGATCAAGCCAGCGGCTACATGGAGTTGATTTCTGAACTTGAAGGATGGTTGCTCGCATGCACAGGCTACGACGCAATTTCCTTGCAGCCGAATGCCGGTTCTCAAGGCGAATTCGCTGGCCTACTCGCCATAAAGCGCTACCACGAAGCTCGCGGGGACGATGATCGCAACGTATGCCTTATTCCCTCCTCAGCACATGGAACCAACGCAGCCTCAGCAGTAATGGCGGGTCTTCGTGTCGTGGTTGTTGATTGCGATGATGATGGTGACATATCTCTTCAAGACCTCAAGGAAAAGGTTGTTGAACACCAGAATGATCTCGCGGCGATCATGGTCACATATCCGTCGACTCACGGAGTTTTCGAAGTGGGCATAACCGAAATTTGTCATCTGGTGCATGAGGCTGGCGGACAGGTGTACGTGGATGGAGCCAACCTGAATGCTCTCGTAGGGTTAGCCGCACCTGGATCCTTTGGAGCTGATGTCAGCCACCTCAACCTCCACAAAACCTTTTGCATTCCACATGGTGGAGGAGGTCCCGGCATCGGACCAGTCGCAACAAAAGAGCACCTTGCGCCGTTTTTGCCCAACCATCCACTGGTTTCTGAGGCCGGACCTTCTTCGGGTAGCGGCGCGATCGCTGGCGCACCTTGGGGCTCAGCAGGGATTCTCCCGATCCCTTGGATGTATATCGCCATGATGGGACCCGATGGGTTGAAATACGCCACGTCGGTGGCGATCTTGAACGCCAACTACGCAGCATCGCGCCTGGAAGCTAGCTACCCGGTGCTCTTTCGCGGTCAAAACGGCTTAGTTGCCCACGAGTGCATCTTGGATTTACGTTCCTTGTCCGACTCCGCCACTGTTGAAGACGTAGCTAAGAGACTCATCGACTATGGCTTCCATGCCCCAACCATGTCCTTCCCGGTTCCTGGGACATTGATGGTTGAACCCACCGAAAGCGAGTCCAAAGAAGAGATCGACCGATTCTGCGACGCGATGATCCAGATTCGTCACGAAATTTCAAAAATTGAATCCGGGGAATGGTCGATTGATGACAACCCATTAGTCAACGCTCCCCACACGGCCGAGGACGTTATGAGAAGCGAATGGGACCATTCCTACACCCGAGAGGAAGCCTGTTTCCCCTTGCCTTCGATCCGTCTAGACAAGTACTGGCCGCCTGTCAGCAGGATTGATGGTGCTCACGGAGACCGGAACCTCGTATGCAATTGCCCCGATCCGAGGGCATTCGAAGATCCACCAAACGGAACTTCAGAACCAGAGGACCACGGCTAGCGTCTCACTATGGCTTTAACCAATGTTGAGATTTTCGAAATGCCTCTTGACGAAAGTTCCGGGGCGATGCCTTGGTATTCACATATCGTCGACTGGGTCGAACTCGAAATAGCCGAGCTCAACGATACGCAACTCGACTTTCATGACCCATCACCTGATAAAGAATGGATGTGGTGGTCGTGCAGGAGGCAGGTTTCCCACATCGCTTGGGATGCTCTAGTTTTTCCCAAGAGGCGAGCCGGCCACCTTCTCTGGCCTG
>JASMKJ010000009.1 GCA_030749275.1 Acidimicrobiales bacterium | reverse complement strand
GCTAGCAGTAGTGGACACCGGTTCGTCGTCGAGATTTAAATCCACTGCCGTGAAGTCAGGAATTTGGGTCATGATCGAATTCACCTAGCCAATAACTGGTGTAGAGGGGTCAAGGCATCCAAGACGTTGCAACCAAGATAGACAAAGTCGTCAATTTCGCCCCGATGGCCATCAACCAAGTCAGAAGTTCCAGCCAAATAAATTTGTTCGGCACCTGCAGACCGGAGTTGACGAGCGACCTCTAAGGCGGATTCAGCGTAGACATTGTTGGATGAACAGATGCAAGCGACGCGGCAACCACTAGACAAAAATGCGTCTGCGCAAGCGCTTGGGGTATCAAATCCATCGTTGTTCGCCACTCGAATTCCGCCGGATTCGAAGAGGTTCTTGGCGAAAGTGGATCTAGCGGTGTGGGTTGCTATGTCGCCCAGGTTGGCCAGAAACAAAAGAGGTCGATCGGAGGACGACTCTGCTGCTTCACGCATTTGTTCGAAGGGGGTCGACCACCGAAACAATGGCAGAGGTTCGCACCGGTTCTCACCCAAAACTGTTGTCTCTTGTGGCAGAGGTTCGCGTTCTAGTTTGAGTTCGTCCAGATTCGGGAATTCACTAGTTCCCGTAAGTGGGGTGGAGCGGTTCGAAAGGGCTTCGAGGCGTTTGTCGCGAGTCTGTCCGATTGATGCCTGCCATTGGCCCGACAGCAAGGCTTTGCCGACACCCCCGCAACTCTCAAGTTCTTGAAAGATTTCCCACGACGAGAGTGCTACGTGATCCGTCAACTCTTCGATGTACCAGCTTCCTCCGGCTGGATCGATCACGGAGCAGAGCTTTGTCTCTTCTTGAAGGATTAGCTGCGTGTTGCGTGCGAGTCTTAGGCCTGTTTCGTTGGAGAGGCCGGACGCGCTGTCGAAAGGTGCGACGGTTATTGCGTCGGCGCCGCCGACAGCAGCAGCAAAACAGGCAGCGGTAGAGCGCAGCATGTTTACCCAAGAGTCAGTTTTGGTCATCATTGATCGAGAAGTCTCAACATGCACAAACAAAGGCGATTGGGACGGGTTCCCGCCACACGCGTTGATGATTCGTGCCCAACAAATGCGGGCGGCGCGGATTTTCGCGGTAGTAAGAAATTGATCGGGACCAGCGGACAGAGTGAGTTCAATTTTGCTTGAAATATCGTTTATATCGAGACCCGAGTTCATGAGGGTCCTGATCCAAAGGACCCCAGCGGAAAGAGCCGCGCCCAGTTCTTGTGTGTCGGAGGCACCTGCATCGGCCCAGACTGATCCGTCTATCGATATCGGGGCCACATTGGGAAACGTCACCCTAAGTTGAGCTGTCATTTCTGCGCACGCAGCTAACTCCTCGTCGAGACTCAAGACTGAATGGCCTGTTCTTGCCAGGCGACCGACTGGATCGAGACCCAGGTTGTTCTGTAATAGTTCGGCGTGGCTGCGATTATCGGCGCAAACCTCCAACAAGGCGGCGGCTTGTGTAATTGAACTCCCAGGGCTCAGATGAACGGGGGCCAAATCGAAATAGATGCCGGCAAGAACGGATCTGAGAGCGTCCGGGCTTTCCGGAGCGCCTTTGAGCGTAATTGCCGTCGCGCCGTTTTCTAGGTCCGCGAGAATGTGATCGTTAACATTCTTGCGAGCGGAAAAATGACTTTGTCGCACCTCCCACCCGAGAATGTTGCCGGACGCTCTGCTTCCTCGAGCGAAAGATGACTCTCCGGGTAGCCCCGCTTGGTTTCTCCGAGTCCCGTTGCGCCGCCTGGTGTAGAGCGGAAGCCGTTCAATGTCATCGAAAGTACTTGTGGTTAGCTCGTCAAGGTTTCTGGGGTTAAGGGCCGATGAAGCTGCGGCTGCCCAAGATTCGTAACCGGAATCGTCCGGCTGAATGTTTTCGCGATGGTCAAATTGGGGTTTGTGCTCGTCGCGGGGCATGACAGAAGGGTATTCGACTCAGTGGGCAGATGACCATGTGGGTAACAATCCGTTGAAAGTAAATGGGTTACCGGGCGCAGCACGTGGCATCCTTAAATCCCGTGAACGCATCTTCTCCC
>JASMKJ010000008.1 GCA_030749275.1 Acidimicrobiales bacterium | reverse complement strand
CGTCGCTTAAGGCAGTGCAATCTTTGGTTTCGACCGTCAGGGCCATCAGGAAGTTTCCTTCATTGGTACGCGTCGGCCTAATAGTCCAGCCGATAATTGGCGATTGAGCAAAATAAAGTGACGAATCATAGGTAAACCCCTCCGGGCCGGGCGTCGTGCTCACCGGTTTCAGGACCCGTAGGGCCGACAGTTCCTGGGGGAAGGGCCCCTTGTCTCATCTCCATCAGTTGACGCTGAGCCATCATCTGTTGCGCTGCCACAGCCGCTTGAATACCGTGGAAGAGACCCTCAAGCCAACCGACAAGTTGAGCTTGAGCAACACGTAGTTCCGCCTCTGATGGCGATTCAGAACTAAATGGTAATGCCAGTCTGGCTAGTTCTTCTCGCAGTTCGGGAGCGAGGGCTTCAGACAACTCTGTTACTGATTGCTCATAGATTTCTCTCATGCGATCGCGACTAGCCTCGTCTAGTTCAGCTTCGCGAACTTCGTCGAGCAGAGTTCTGATCATCGAACCGATACGCATGACCTTTGCTGGTTCCGAAATAGCAGGGGGTTCTTCCTCGCCTTGAGGCGCGCTATTTGGCTCAATCAGTTCAACGTCTTCGTCAACCGATCCAGGCGATCCGCCAGCAGAGGCTTGGTGCTGCTCGACCATGACGGAATTCTATCGGCGACATGTGGTCGAACGACTCAGAATCGCTCCTAGAACCTAAGAAACGGAACAAGCATCTCGGCGGCAGTCACTGAGCCATGTCGGGCTATGAGATGCGGCGAGTCGGGCAGACGCGGATCTATGACCGCAATGGCCTCACGAGCGACGACCGCCACGTCGCCCAATCGACGTCGAGCTTCGCTGGAAACGTAAGGTCCGAACCACTGTTCATCGAGCATCTGGTCAATCGACACTATCCACGCAACATCGGCATAGATCTGTGCCATATCCATCAACGCCTGGGTACTTCTTTCTTTCGCATGCAACCAAAGGAATCTCGCTTCTCCTGAAGTGCTTGAAGTTCCACGAATGAGCTCTTCGTCAAGGTTGAGCACATTGTCCCCGACAGCAACCATCCCGTGGTCCGCTGTGACTAGTAGGACTGCCCCATCCGGTAGTTCTTGAACTATCCGCTCCACCAAGGCATCCACAAATTTGAGTTCATCTAGGTAGTGATCCTCTAGGCCATGCACATGGCCCACTTTGTCGAGTCCGTCGTAATAGGCGTACACAAACGAAACGCCAAGCCTGACTTGGTGAGTGATTTCGGTTACCAACGTGGCAGGCGACCACCATCCGCAAAAGTTTCCGTTTCGGAGGTGTGCTTGGGTGAATCCTGTGGATTGGAATTCGGCACGGGTTATTACTGACGGATGCGTGCCCAGAAATGGTTCCACTGGCTGAAAATCGATCGGAGGCAGATCGTTCATCATCAATTTAGATCCAACCGACCAACGCAGACAATTTAAGAGCCCTTGTGATGTCGGAATTTTGTAGCCGACAACACCATGTTCGCCGGGTGGCACGCCTGTGGAAATGGATGTCAGAGCGCTTGCGGTGGTGCTGGGAGCGACTGTAGTAATCGCCGTGGCGGAAGCAGGACCGAGGAAGGGTAGTTCGCTTCGATGTTTCTCGAGTTGTTCATAGCCAAGTCCGTCGACAATCAACAGGACAATGCAATCTGCGTCCAGAACGTTTTCTGATACCAAAGCGTTGGCTTGTTGGGTAATGATCGCCGGCACAATCGAAGAGACAGACTTCTCTCCATGTGTAGGGATAACCATCTGTTCCACGTCGTTCACACTGGCACCCTAGATCCAAGAGGCTGAGCAAGCTCACATCTCGCGCTGAGAAACGCAGGTGATATATCTACCTGCTTGAGCTCTGGTTGAGGTTGATGCGCTTGAACTTTCACTGGCAGCTGTCGAACCCCGGATTCTGTTCTCTGAATGTCTTTAGAGCGCCCTTGAAATCATC
>JASMKJ010000007.1 GCA_030749275.1 Acidimicrobiales bacterium | reverse complement strand
CTCGTTTTAGATACTCGTAGATCGGACTGTCGTCAAGGAGTTCCGCACGCACACTCGGCTCATTGGTATCTAACAGGTCTTGAATCGGGGCGTTGAACCCAACCTTCCTTGGATTCTCTAAGATCCTGGCCGGAGCGATCCCGCTCATCGCGGCCCTCAGCACTGCCTTCGCACGACCGGCCTTTACGAGGTGTCGCGTTGGGATTGAACAGCAAAAGTTGAAGAGCTCTCGGTCAAGATACGGCGATCGGTTTTCCACCGAGTGGTACATCGAGTTGAGATCATCCTCGTGGAGAATCACTGGAACGATCTCATGAAATATCTCATTCAGCATGCGATTCCGCAGCAGGTCATCTGTGAAGTGCTCTTCAGTAAATGGGTCCTCCCAGGGCTCGTGAAGGTAGGTCTGAAACACTGATGACCCATGGTAGATATGGTCCCTGAACTGCGGGTTGTTGATAAAGAGCATCGGATCTCTGAGATGTTTGTTCCGTACGATCGGAAGTACGCTTTCTTGCCAGTCGGCGACCGCTCGATCGAGAGCTTCTCGATCCGATCGAATCTCGTAGAGATAGGCGAGATGGTGGTCAAAGTAACCACTGAATAGCTCATCGGCGGCAGTACCGCTTACTGAAATTCGATAGCCATGCCTCGCTATCTCCTCCAAGAGCCGCCAGTGCATGTAATAGGTAAGTGTGTAGACAGGCGCATCGTGATAGCCGATGAGGTCGTTGAGTCCGTCCAAGAAACCCGAGCAGTCAAGCGGAACGCTTGTGTGATGGATACCCAGTTCTGCAACCGCGTGGGCAACCATTTCAGTTTCTTCGTACCTCGAATCAGTATTCACGATCGTGAAACCGTGGACGTCGTAGTCGAACACCCGGCGAGCAATACTGATCAGCGAAACCGAATCGATCCCACCGCTCATGCAGAAGGCGATCGGAACGTCTGCGCGAAGGCGAAGTTCGACTGCACGTAAGAGACGCTCGCGGACTCCCGCAATAGCTTCCTCGACGCCCATCTCATGATCAGGAGCGATTACCGGATTCCAATACCTCTCCTCTCGCTCAACCCCATCAGAGTCGACCCGAAGCAGGCTTCCCGGTCGGAGTTCCTCTACGCCCTCGAAGAAGGAGTTCTGCTGCTTGTAGAGCGATTTGTAACTATGAGTGACGTACCGCATTAGGTGGTCAATATCGATACTTAGGCGTTTCCCCAATAGGGCAAACAGTGTCTTTGCCTCTGATGCGAAGTAAATACCGTGCGGAGCCCGGTACAAATGGATCGGCTTCTCTCCAAAACGGTCACGGCACAAGATGAGTTCTCCACTCGATTCCCGAAACGCCGCAAGAGCCCACATCCCCTCACAGCGGTCAAGGCCTGAGACCCCATCCTGATCAATAACTGCTGCAATAACCTCACTGTCGGACTCAGTGGAGAACCGACGACCTACAGATGCGAGCCGTGCCCGGAGTTCTACGTAGTTATACAACTCGCCATTCACCGTAAGCCAGGTGTCTCCAGACCGAATCGGTTGGTTGGCGCGATCGTTAATGTCGATAATCGAAAGTCGACTATTGAGTAGGTAGAGGTGACGCCCACCGGCCAGGCCCCAGTGCCGCCAAGCCGAGTTATCTGGCCCCCGTCGTCGCATCGTTTCGAGGGCGACCCCAACCTGCTCCTCTGACAACTCTCTTGTGCCGAGGTAACCCGCTATTCCACACACTGCGATCCTGCCCTTAGTGAGAGGAAGTTCACTTTGCCCAACACCGAACTTTCCAACGCGAAGTCCGGATAGTCGATTCGTTCACTCGGATCATTCTCACGACAGCCATCTAGCAATCAGACCTGTGAGCCATCGAACTGGATTGGATCATTTCCACTGTGAAGGGCTCACCCCTCTCTACCGCTCGAATGGTGCAGTTCCCTATCAGTAAATCTTCCTGTCCTGGAAGCAGACCTTCCCGAGGGCGAAGCCAGCTCAGATCATCGAGTTCAAGTCGATGACCCCTAGGAAGATCTCTCGCGGCCACGATGCTTCGTCGAATCAA
>JASMKJ010000006.1 GCA_030749275.1 Acidimicrobiales bacterium | reverse complement strand
GGCACTTGATGATCCGACACTGCCCCCGGACAAGAAACTTGATATTTTCTTAGATCAGGAGGCCGAGTTGATTAAGCACTCGCTTGATCTCTTGAAAGTCAGACTTGATTTTGTTCTCCACAGCTCCACCTTCCCGCTCATCGCTTCCAGCATCAGCACAATGTTCGATAACTGGGATAAAGACATCACCAACGTGATTACGGAAGGCATCCACGCAGGGACTTTCGCAGAAGATCATGGTGTCGAGATTCCGCACATACTGATGGCACTCATGGACGGGATAGTTCTAAGAAATATATTGGGATCAAAAGATGTTGACACGGATGAGCATTTCAACAGAGTGCGTGAGATAATCCACAACCTTCTTCAACCAATGTGACTCGATCGAATTTTCTGATGCCAGAGATTCGGACGGCAAAGAACAAGTGACTTATTTCCAACAAACATGAGAGGAAGTAATGGCCACTATTGAGGACTTCATCAGTGCCATCCCAAAAGCCGAACTCCACGTCCATGTGGAGGGCACACTCGAACCTGAACTCAAGTTCGCACTAGCTGAGCGCAATAACCTGGAACTTCCCTATACCACTGCCGAGGAAATGCGTACTGCCTACGATTTCGATGACCTACCTTCGTTTCTCTCCCAGTACTACGAAGGAATGAGTGTCCTTCTGTCCGAAGAAGACTTCTACGAGTTGGCCATGGCCTATTTCAGCCGAGTCGCTGGCCAAAATGTGGTGTATGTCGAGATGTTCTTCGACCCCCAAGCACACACCTCCCGGGGAATCGAATTAGGCACGGTCATCAACGGCATTCACCGGGCGCGAGTCGACGCTCAAGAACGGTACGGAATCCGGGTTCAGTTGATCATGTGTTTCCTCCGTGACATGTCTGCTGAGTCTGCAGCCGAAACTCTCGAGCAGGCCAAGCCGTACCGGGATTGGCTCATTGGCGTAGGTCTTGACTCTGACGAAAAGGGCAACCCACCGGTCAAGTTCCGTGAAGTGTTTTCTGATGCCCGAGCACAGGGCTACCGGTTAACCATGCATTGCGATGTTGACCAGGAAGACTCCGTCACCCACATTTGGCAATGTCTCAACGAGATCGGAGTCGATCGGATAGACCACGGCGTGAATGCCCTAGAGGACGAGAAGTTGCGTGAGGAAATCAAGCAACGTGATCTAGGGCTAACCGTCTGCCCCATATCCAACAGTTATGTAACCGACGGAACCAAGTCGGAAGCGATTAAGGCAATGCTCAAAGAGGGCATGTGTGTCACCGTTAATTCCGACGATCCCGCGTACTTCCCCGGTTACATGACCGAGAACCTCATTAGGGTCCAACACGAGGCCGAACTAGGCGTCGATGACGTCACACAACTGGTCCGCAATGCCTTTGAAGCGAGCTGGCTCAACGACACTGACCGAGCCGAATACCTCGATCAAATCGAATCCTTTGTCGCGGCCGGTTGATATGTCAACTCAGCCTTCTATCGAAAGACTGGTAGCCGCTGGCGGCGCCAAGGTTCCTTGCACCATGGCCATCCTGGGTGGACAACTAGTCAACGTCGTGTCAGCAGAGATCTACCCTGCAGACGTTGCCATTTTTGAAAACACCGTCGTAGCCGTTGGGGATGTCACTTCCTACATCGGTGACCAAACGAAGGTGATAGATGCTGCTGACCGCTACCTAGTTCCCGGTCTGTTCGACGGCCACCAGCACATTGAGTGCTCCAAGCTTTCGATAACGAGTGCTGCGAAGATGCTCTCACCACTGGGAACCATCAATGTTGTGTCGGGGCTTGACCAAATTCTGGTCGTGGCTGGGCTTGCTGGCGTCGAAGCTTTCCTGCGTGAGTCCCAACAGACCCCGTTGCGAGTGTTCTGGGGAGCACCCTGCAAAACTCCCTACACCCTCCCCACCTCAACAGTCGGGCACTACTTCGGACCCGATGATCACCACATCAGCCAACAATGGCCAGAATGCGTCGGCGTCTGGGAAACGGTTCGGGAGTTTGTGACTGGCGCAGACAAGGATGTATTGGCTGCCATGACAATTGCCCGACAGAATCGATTGCCCGTATTCGGATGTGCACCGATGGCGACCGGTATCGAACTATCAAGCTATCTCTGCAGCGGAGTAAGGCTTGATCACGAAAGTTACGACTCGGCTGAGTGTCTCGAAAAACTCCGCAATGGCATGTACGTCCTAATCCGCGAGTCGTCCTTTGCACATTTTTTCGAAGAGAACATTCGGCTCGTGTTGGAGCTTGCGCCAATGGCTAGTCGCCGAGTCAGTTTCTGCACCGATGACGTCGTGGCTAGTGATGTGTTGAGCCGCGGGCATCTCGACAACATGGTTCGCATGGCAATCCTGGCTGGAGTCGATCCGGTGACAGCAATCCAGATGGCGACAATTAATGGAGCAGAGGCGTACCGAGTCGACCACCTGGTTGGGTCGATCTCCCCAGGACGCTACGCCGACGTATTGCTCGTGGACCATCTCCAGGATT
>JASMKJ010000005.1 GCA_030749275.1 Acidimicrobiales bacterium | reverse complement strand
TCTTACAGGAGATCAACTGCACCGAGTACACAGGTTGACTACCCAGGTCTTTTTCGCGGTATCCACGAGTTCGGCCTCACCCACTGAAGATGTGAAATATTGGGCAACAGTGTGCCGCAAGGTGCTGCAACGAGGTGACCGCCCAGCTGTTTCCCCTCGGACCGAAGACATGCTGCTAAAGCAGTTTTCGGAGTCGGAAAAGAGTATTACCGATGCTGGCTTTGCTGGGCGCATTCTTGGGCCGGCTGCGGTGCAGCGACTCGGACTTGCAATCACAAGTGCCGTTGTCGCAGGCCATCTCCCACCGGGGCGGACGTGGCGAATTGATCTTGATGATTCGACCGGCCTAGTTGAAGCCGCCGCGGGTGGGATTCTCGACACACTTGCCGCGATCGACGACGTCTGGGGTACTGGAGTTGTTCCTATGGAAGTTGCCGTCGGCTCGACAACCTGGCGTCGAAAGGGCAGGTTTGAGCCGGTAGCTGGTTCTGAGAGCCTCGAACCGAACCTACGTATTGTCCTTGATCCATTCACACCACCCCACGCGGCGCTACCGAGCCATGACTTTCCCACAGTGGTAGTCAGGAGTGCCTACCTGCCCGTGAGAATGAGGTGGCTCAAGGAACCTCCACTCGATCGTCGCATTGCTGACCCGACGAAATCATGTCAGGAAGCCCTCTTCGCGCTTCTAGAGGACCTGTTCGGACATAACGAATTTCGCGAAGGTCAGTTGGCCACCATCCTCAGGCTTCTTGCCGGTTTGGACACGACGGTCATGTTTCCCACTGGGGCAGGGAAGAGCCTCATCTACCAACTGGCTGGGCTGCTAAGTCCGGGAATGACGATTGTGATCGATCCACTCAAATCGCTGATCGAAGACCAGTCCCGTCGCCTCGGCGAACAGTCAGTAGATCGCAGCGCTGCACTCACCAGAGAAACACTTAGCGGTTCGAACGGTGACGCTCTCCTCAAAGGAGTTGGCAGTCGTGATTACTACTTTGTGTATGTCACGCCTGAACGGCTTCAGAGAAAGAATTTTCGCCGCCAACTCGGCAAAGCTAGAAGCGATTCTGCTGTAAACCTGTTAGTGATCGATGAGGCACACTGTGTGTCTGAATGGGGTCACGATTTCCGCGCATCCTACCTACGGCTCGGAAGAACGCTTAGAAGATACTGTTGTGGAGTCGATGATGCCTCTCCACCGATTCTCGCGATGACGGCAACGGCTTCACCTTCGGTACGGATCGACGTGTTCCGGGAGATCGAGTTCGATCCCGATGACGGTGAAGGCCTCCAGACTCCAACCAGCCACGACAGGCCTAACCTCAATTTTGCGATCTTTCGTGGCCAAATCGAGGACCGTCGTGAACGTCTTTCCAACACGATGTTTGAACAATTTCCGAGTGATCTCGGTCTTGTTGCAGAAGTTGTAGTGAAACCTCAGGGTGACCAGACATCATCTGGGATCGTCTTCGTTCCCCATGTAAACGGAAAGTTTGGAGTCCTCGCGATTAGAGAGTTTCTACGAAAACAGGTTGTTGGTAGGGGGTTAGGTAGCGCCACGCAAGCTGAGGAGTGGATCCGGGCCTATTCGGGGGGGCACCCCAACGAGTTTTCTGGAACTGACAACGATTGGGAGGAGTTAAGGCGTGAAAACGCGCGACGGTTCGTTAACAACGAGTGCACGATCCTTGTCGCAACGAAAGCCTACGGAATGGGTATCGACAAGCCCAATATCCGGTTCACTGTCCATTACGGGATGCCCGGATCTATGGAGGCGTTTGCCCAGGAGTCTGGTCGTGCAGGCAGGGATGGGTTGCCATCCTATTGCTACTTGATCGCTACGAATCCGGACCAGGAAATTGTCGATGGACTACTTCATCCAGCTGATAACACGTTTTCACGACGGAGCAATTATGACGAACGACAGGCACGACGACCTCGGCCAAGCTTCGACATCGATCATCGACTCTTCTTTCACTACAACTCGTTCCATAGTTCATCAGCCGACACAATTTCGACATTGACCCTGTTCGACGAAATCTGGCGAGGTGCTAAT
>JASMKJ010000004.1 GCA_030749275.1 Acidimicrobiales bacterium | reverse complement strand
GATACTGAGAACTCTGGGTCAAACCCTCGCAAGTCGTTGACTGCCGTGCGCCGGACCAAGGCGGTTGACGGCAGGAGGAGGCCGTTCCCCTCAAGGGCCAACCATTTTGTAAGTGCCGCCGCCCCGTTCCTAAATTGCACCACACCGATTGGCCGCCTGGTTGTATCGGCGAACAACTCATAACCACATACACATGCCACCACCTCGCGATCTTCAAGGCAAGCCACCTGGGACGCCAACTTTCGTGGATGCCACAGATCATCAGCATCGAGAAAGGCAACATAGTCACCAGTCGATGCGAGAATTCCGGTGTTTCGTGCATCGGATACACCATGGTTTTCGGTACGGATTAGTTGAACCGCATGTGGCTTCAACTCTTGGTATCGGATTACGAGATCGACTCCCTCGTCTGTAGACCCGTCATCTACTACGACCGTTTCGACTCGTGGATATGTCTGTGCAGCTACCGATGCCAGTGTCTCCAGTATCCAAGCTTCAGCTTGATACATGGGAATCACAACCGACACGAGGGGGACGTTGCTCGGTTCGACTTTCACGCGTCAACCTGTCTCCGCCAGCCAACTGCGACCCACCATGGAGGTCCATCGGCGATCGTTACCCTCTCGAGACCCGCCCCTTCAAGTAGATCGTGCACCTCACCGCGGCTGAAACGCTTCTCCAAGCGGGTTCCGAACCTGTCAAGAGAGTCATTCCGCATGACATAGAAGGATCGGTGCCGGTACTGGAACAAAGGAACCGACGATGGATCTCGCCCGGCCCTCTCTAGTTTCAGGGCCGTGCGGGCAAGTGGCCAGTACACGACTCCGGCCAGTAGGTCCGCAATCACTGCCTTGCCTCGTGGTGGCAGTCGAGCCACAACCGTACGAACCATTGTGGCAATATCGAAAAGGCGACGCTTCAACCATCCTTGGCCCTCAAGGTCGTAGTAGAGGTATGCGAGGAATGGTGCACCGGGCTTCAACTTCGCCACGCATGTTGCCAAAGCGTGTTCAGTGTCCGGGATGTGATGGAGGACGCCAAGGCAGTAGCCAAAGTCACACGAGTTGTCTTGTAGTCCCATTGAACTTAGGTCCTCGTGACGGAACCTAACGTTGGTCTGGTCTGCAAGAGTGTCTTGCGCAACATCAAGTGCTGCCTCGCTTGCATCAATGCAGTGCAGCAGACCCACCCGTGTGGCGAAGAAGCGAGCCCATCGGCCGGACCCGCAGCCAGCGTCGAAGCCCTCTGCGCCATCAGGTAGGTCACCCCAAGGAAAGATTGAGGTGTAGTCGTAGAACATCTCTTGCAACTCATATTCACTTAACTGCTTATTCGAAAACCGGGACCACTCTTCGCCAAAGCTCTTGACTACGCTCGGATCCAGATTCGGCGACTCAAGGTCGCTGTCAGTTCCCTGGTCCGCACCTGGCGTGAGACCACCCACTCGATCGTGTCTTTTCTGGAATCTCAAGGTCAGGTAATCTCTATCTGGTTACTTCAGCGATTAGTCCATCTAACTTAATTACCGTTCGTATGATCGCAGCGGTCATGGGTCACGCATAGGCAAGTGTCCCAAGGACGACACCACACAACGCTAGCCTGACGGCAACCACAAGGCCCCGCGGCCAACATCCTGTCAGACTTCGTGGTGGGTATCACGAGCGGACCCGGCAATCTACGTGGCCGAGCACACCTAGACTTGCTCCTTCTAGATTGAGAGTGTTCTGAATGACAAGTTCCTTGACCGTTGTTGGCCTTGGTTATGTAGGCCTGCCCATGGCACTGGAGGCCTGTCGTGTTGGCATGAGGGTGTCTGGTCTCGACTCCGACCCATCTGTGGCGTCAGGTCTAACGGCCGGCCTCTCGCATGTCGATGACATTGACTCAACTGATATTGCCGAAATGCTCACACTTGGCTTCAATGCAACCACGGATCCAGGCTGTATTGGTGACTCCGATGTCATAATCATTTGTGTCCCAACTCCTCTCGATAAGGATCGAAACCCTGATCTGGCGGCAGTCAAGGAAGCGGCCATCACGGTTGCCGAGCACCTGCAGCCAGGTTCGCTCATAGTGTTGGAATCAACCACCTATCCGGGGACGACGGAGGATATGGTTCAGCCTCTTGTTGAGGAGAAGAGTGGGTTGACTGCAGGAGTTGACTTCAACCTTGTGTATTCGCCCGAGCGCATTGATCCTGGCAACCCGGAGTGGGGTCTATGCAACACACCCAAGATCGTCGGTGGATTGACTTCGGCCTGCACCGAGCGAGGAGTCCAGTTCTACAGCCAATTCGTTGACACTGTGGTTCCAACTGTAGGACTTCGTGAGGCTGAGTTTGCCAAGTTGCTCGAAAACACCTACCGCCACGTCAACATCGCCTTGATTAACGAAATGGCGGTGTTCTGCCACGAAATAGGGATCGACTTGTGGGCCTCTATCGACGCTGCAGCGACCAAGCCATTCGGATTTGAGGCCTTCAGGCCCGGCCCCGGCGTCGGCGGCCACTGCATTCCAATAGACCCGAACTACCTCTCCTGGGTGGCCAAGAGGATCGGTTACCGACTCCGGTTCGTGGAACTGGCACAGGAGGTCTCAGAGCGCATGCCCGCTTACGTGGCGAGGCGCGCCCAAGATGCTCTCAACAGGTCAATGAAGCCAATGAATGGTTCACGCATAGTTATCGCAGGTGTGACCTACAAGGCGAACGTGAGTGACCAACGGGAGAGTCCGGCAAAGCCGGTCACTGCACACCTGAAGGCAATGGGCGCCAATGTGTCATTCATCGATTCCCATGTAGATAGTTTCACCGTCGCTGGTGAAGAGATTCCACGGATTGTCGACATCGGTGACGTCGCTAAGGCAGCTGACGTGCTCATCATCCTCCAGGCTCACAATGAGTTCCTCGACTCCAGAGAACTCGGTCATGTCGACTGCATCTTGGACACCAGTGGGAAGTTCTTCGGCGACAATGTTGACCGCCTGTAATTACGTAGTTGGGGTGCAGAGCGTTTGTTGACGAGTTGGATATCTGTCAGGAAGGCGGTCAGGGTAAAGCCTCTACCGGTGAGTGTCCGGTTTGGCCAGAGTCGGGTCGGCGTAGTACAGGTCTCCCCAGCACTTCGACAAAGTCTCCGCCACGTCGCCCAGAAGACCGCTGGGGGCCAGATAATCTAACTCTCTTCGAGATTGACTGGTGGCTTTGCAGTGTGGTCTTCAGACAGAGCAGCGGCAGAGCATCTCTGGCTTCTGGTGGCTCCTCTGCAAGTGTCCGGGGCTCGCGATACGACAGGCATCGAGGTGTCGATTGCAGTTGACTAGCGACGCGGTGCCTTCGCCATGGCCAGCCAACCTTTGTTCATCGGTGTGGAGTCCGGGCCGTTATTGTATCATCAGTCGCCGTGGCGCTTTTCTTCGCATATCTTGACGGTGGCTCTATCTCACTCGTGGTCGCAGCTATTGGTGGTGGGGTGGCCGGGTTGCGTGTTGTCGGTCGGACCCTCTGGCACCGCATGCGAAGGTGGCCGCGTCGACAGTCGAATGACACTGATGAGGAGTAGCGCGGTAGGGACGTGTTTGTCGGATCTGCGACCATGAAGTGATCGTCACTGATCCGGGGTCATTCAGGGACCCCAAGAGTCGGGTGTACCTGTCTGCGGATCGCGTGTTTCGAGGCTTGAAGTCCAGGCAGACTGAAGTTGCGGCAATGCTGTCAGCGAGATTCTTTGTAGATGGGATGGAGAACGGCGAGATCATTGGTACGAGACTTGTCACCGATCCAACTGACCTTGAAGAATTCCTAACGGCCAGTGGGTGTGTTTCGTGGCAGACGGTCATGGAACATGATCAACTGCCGGTGATCAGTTACCCGTTTGAGTGGTCACGGACGATGCTGTTGGACGCGGCCGAACTTGAACTTGGTGTTGCCATGAAGGCGCTTGCTGATGGTTGGATGACGAAGGATGCAACTCCGTACAACATCCAGTTCGTCGGGAGCCGTCCGGTGCATATTGACGTTGGTTCATTTGAACCCTATCGGGATGGTCAGGCGTGGATCGCCTATAGGCAGTTCTGCGAACTGTTTCTCTATCCGATCTTGTCGGGAGCAAGGGGTAGCGGATCGGATCATCGTCTGATGCTCCGCGGTTCGCTAGTGGGAATTCCAGCATCGATGTGTTGGGCCCGGTTGGCTTGGTCCGAACGACTACGTCCCTCACTTGTCGTTCACGTCGGTCTACAGGCCTTAGTAGAAAGGCGAAGGGCACGGGGGACTGGGACGTCTAGTCACTCGGACCTTGCAGTTGTAGGAATGACCGAAAAGGTCGTCAACCGACAGATGAGCGGACTCAAGAAACTGCTGACACGCATTGACCGACAAGTCAAGAACTCCCACTGGTCCTCATATTCGGATCGATCTCACTATTCACCAAAAGCATTCCAGGCAAAGCGTGACTTCGTAGCCAATGTGGCTTCTTCTCGCATGCCTACACTGGTCTTGGACATTGGGGCCAACGATGGTACCTTCAGCAAAGTCGTTGCTCCCTTTGCTGATTATGTCATTGCTATTGATAGTGACGATGCCGTCATCGATAGCCTCTATTGTTCGCTAAAAGGTTCAGGTAAGAATATCCTGCCCTTGGTTGTGGATATTGTAGATCCAACTGGTGGTCGAGGGTGGGCCAACAAGGAGCGTCAATCGTTCTTTCAGCGTGTTCGACCCGATCTGGTACTCTGTCTAGCCGTCATTCATCACCTAGTAATAAGTGCATCAATACCACCGGAGTTGGTTGTTGGATTCCTTCATTCGCTTCAGGCCGACTTAATCCTTGAGATTCCAGCAATGAATGATCCGATGGTCGCTCTACTGCTTGAACAGAAGACCAACGCCGATGACTACCGGGACCGATATGATGGTACAAGAATTACAGAACTTCTAGAAGACCATTTTGAGGTTAGACAGCGAGAAGAAATCGACACTCGTTCCATACTGCACCTGACACCAAGAACCTGATCCTAATTCTGTGGGTGAGGTGTTTCTCACAGATTAGGATTCCGGAAGTTCAAGTGCTAGCCAGACTGATTCGTCATATTGTCTATTGAAATTAATGGTAAGACTGGAGTTCAAAATAGCTACTCTGGTATAACTCAACAGCACATCCACATTGACTCACTGACTGTAAGAAGAACATTGTCAGCTAGGCACTGTTGCTGAAACCATCAACGTATCCGTTGAGTCCAATCGGCGTAGTGTCTCTTCATAGGATAAACGAAGGTCATCTTCGACGAGATCGGACATCACGTGATGACCTCCAGGCAGCCCATACTTGAACCAATACAGATGATTTTCCAGAGAGTACCGTTGGATTCCTTCTATATTAATAATATTAAATCCTGAATACTGCAACATTTGGACAATACTTCTTTGTGTATGAAGAACAAGGTGCTGACTCCATAGCGTAAAGTCCCTATACTCAATAAGATTGGCACAATTCAAAAGAAACTCATTTGCATGGGGTATTTCAATGAATATAGTACCACCAGGTATCAGGAGTTCTCGTACTCTGTTAAGATGGTCTAGTGGATCAACTAGGTGTTCAAAGACATGAAAGAGAGAGATCACATCAAAATTGCATCCATGAAAATCTTCAATTGAAGGTCTAATATCATGACTATTAGATTGCAGCATGCTACGATAGACATTATTCGGTTCAACACCACAAGAAAGAGTCGGAACTCCTTCTAATTCAGTAATAAGTGTACCCGGTCCGGTCCCAATATCTAACCACCGACGGTTCGCGACAGATCGGTTAAGGAGTTTGATGCGACGACTAGTGTCCAGTCTGTCTTGGTAGTCTATTGCATTATCCAAACCAGTTAGTGATGAGACAGGTAGTGGATCTGAATAGAATGAATCAATAATATGATCTATGCGAGAGAGAACTATAACTCCAGAATCATTACACCTAAGTACTTCAATATCGGCCCGATCACGTACACGTGGATGAAATAGCGTCAGTGGACCATCTCCACAGGCACCAACTTCAAGCAACTGGCGATGCAGGTCATGAATTGGTGCAGGAAGCTTATTGAACTTGCTCATCTATCGTCCAGCGTGATCAACTAAACTCGGAACTTAATCGGTGCGAATACAGAATCGCGTTAATGTCGCTCCACTTCCGGAGGTCACATTGACCTAACTTCTCCAACGTGTCACTACTCCCTAGTACTTGACTACCGATGGTACTAGTCAGAAGGAACGGACGGCTCACTGGCGGCGAGCATCCTTTTGATGCAATGCAACGCATCGAATGGAATGACGTGGCAACTGCTACGAATGAAAGGTCCGCCGAGACTACATCGACTCGTAAAGACTCAATATTTCGCCTGGAGTAAACTGGTCTTGCCAGTCTTCGCCTAAAGCGTTGATTAGAGGTCGTTCCATTTTCATAGTCATTGCAACCATTCTATTCATTGCATCAGAATCCAATCCACTACAAACACCTTTTGGGATACATATATCGTGAGCCCTAAGTATCGTCCTAAAGCGGTTGACCCACTCGCCATAATAATCGTCTAGTACATTGAAAACCACACAATTAGCAAAGCCATGTCTGAAGCCAAGTTCCATGCTAAGACCATATGAAAGTGCGTGGCAGACTCCGACCTCAGAGTTAACTATCGAAGCACCACCCATGAACGAGGCCGTCATCAACTCTTCGTCACTTCCACCCTCAAGAAACACCTTGGTACAAAGATCAAGACCCTGTGTGGCGTAACTTCTCGCTAACTCGTTAATCATTGTCCCCTGTAGGCTCTCTACGCAATGAATGAAGCAGTCCATACCCGAGTAGAGTCGCTGGTCACGGGGGACTCCTGAGATTAGGCTGGAGTCAAGCACTACGGCATCAAACATGCTGAAGTCGCTGTTGATCCCGAACTTCTTCGTGGGGCCCGTTAGGACAGAAGTCCGACTGGCCTCTGCCCCAGATCCAGCCAGGGTTGGGACGCCCACCTTGAAAACTCCAGGTCGTCGCAGGAGATCCCACCCTTGGTACTGGCTTGAAGATCCCTCGTTGGTGAGCATTACCGACACAGCCTTGGCCACGTCCATTGTGCTACCGCCACCAACACCAACCACTCCCGTTGGAAGGTAAGTTGACCGACCAACTATCCGGTCACGCAACTCGTCTACCTGTGCGGTTGATGGTTCGTGTTCGCCGGCTGGAAACCACTCAACAACGTCACTGTGACCAATTGGCAGTCGTTTGGCAATGTTCTGTTCCTCGAGGACTGAATCGATGATGAAGAGTCGTCCGGAACCGATCGGGGGAAGCAACTGGCCCAGCCTGGAGATGACACCCGAGCCAAAAAGCAACCTCGGAACCTGCCGGAAGAGTTGCCCTTTTGTCACGTCCGTTTTCCCGGAGTGCCAGACCACAAGTTTCTCACAGATAGGACTCCAGTAGTTCGAGCGATCGCCAGAATGACTCACCACCGTTCTTGTGGCCCTGCCAGATTTCTGGGATAAACGACGCCCTTGGAGCGTACTCAGCAAGGTTCTGGCCTAG
>JASMKJ010000003.1 GCA_030749275.1 Acidimicrobiales bacterium | reverse complement strand
CGAGGTAGACGACCGTACTATGCGTAGGTCGAACCTGGGAACCGCACATGCCAACAATCTCCGGTCGGCCTCATCAATCCTGATCCAGGCCCGACTGCAGCTAAACGGCTGCGATCTCGACCTAAGGAAGATCTATCTGGTGCCCCAAGTACTATCGGGTGTCCCAAGTAGTAAGCCCCAGAGGTAAGAGGTGGCAATCAGATGGGGGGAATAGTTACTCAAAACATCGCTCTAGCAAGACACAACGAAGACCAACGGCCACGAACCCTGGTGATTCTCGTTGCAACCTTCTTAGTGGCCATTTCCTGCAACTCGGCAACACCCCAACCGGGATCCGAAACCGATTCTAGCGTTCGGTTGGAACGTGAGTTCAAGGTCGAAGAGGTGTTAAGCGATCTCTGGAACCCCCGGGGGGTTGGCATCGACAAGGACGGCGCCCTCGTGGTGGCTGAGGCAGGGCTAGGAGAAGATGCCGAAGAGCACATTCTGCGAACCGGCCGTGTGACTCGGTTCTTCGATCGAAACAGCGACGGTGACTTCTCGGACGATGGCGAGGCCGAGAGAAGACTGGACCATCTGATCAGCTTCAATTCAGTCAACAAATACGAGACCGGTCGGGACGAAGTGAGCGGTGCCTCGGACGTTCTGGTCCACACGGACGGCCGTACATATTTTTCCCTTGACGGAGGCATCGGCGACACGGGTGGAAACTTCACTTTGATAGAGCTAGACGAAAACGGCTCACTTCTTCGAGAAATTCCACAGGACTCGAATATGACCGGAATTGGCTTCGCTCCCGATCAGCTGAGTATCTACGCGACGCAAAGCACCTTAAACCAACTCATCGAGATCTCCCTGTTTGGTCACCCTTCCAAAGAGATAGCGACGTTCGACAGGCTAACTAGTGGCCAGCAGGCAGTTCCCGCTGGGCTCGGGGTGGACCCAAGAACCGGGGACATTCTGGTTGCCCTCTTCTCAGGAGTAGCTCGTGCAGAAGGCTCGGCCTGCCGATTTGTTTCAGCGGTCATGTGTGATGGGCGGTATCTACCCCTTATCCCGACAGATTCCAAGATTGTCAGGGTGGACCCCCGCACGGGAGAGTCCAGCGATGAGATCACCGGTCTGACCGCCGCTGTGGACGTAGCCGTTGACAGTAGGGGAAACGTTTTCACTGTAGAGATGGCTGCCGATCATGCTCAGCTATTCCACCAGGGCGCCGACCTCTTCTCATCCGACATCCCGACCATCCACGGCGGGTATCTCAGGTACAGCGGACGAGTAACCATGTATCCGTCCGATGGAAGACCCGAAAGGGTCCTTGCTGCAGGCCTTGATGAGCCAACCAATATCACGATCGGACCCGACGGGGCGTTGTATGTCTCAACTGGGCAGGGCACTCCAGGCCGGCCCATCCCCGGGCCCAACGGGCGCACGGCGATCGTTGGAAAGATCATTCGGATCACCGGCTACTAAAGAACTCCGTAGATCCATCCTTAAGCAGGAGGGCAAGTCTACTCACCACCTACATCTCCCTCCGTCAAGCCTCCTCTTCGCCACCAAGCACAAGTATTGGGCAGAATCGGAACATCACCATGCCGACCTTGCATGCTGTGCCTTACCACGATAAAGGAAGGCTTCACCGCCCGGGAAAGCCGATTTTGTAAGCACTACGGAAAATAAACTAGGGTCATGGCCGTCACAACTAGTTAGGACTACCAGTGATCTTCCAAATAGGGGGAGGAATCTCAATGCCAAGACCAATGTTGACTTTGTCCGCAAGTCTCCTAAGTCTCGCTCTCGTTGCGGGAGCCTGCGGAGACGATAGTGAGTTGATCGCGGCTCAGGAAGAGGCCGCCGCGGCTCAGGGAGCGGCCGCCGCAGCTCAGGGAGAGGCCGCCGCAGCTCAGGAAGAGGCCGCCGCAGCTCAGGAAGAGGCCGCCGCAGCTCAGGAAGAGGCCGCCGCAGCTAAGGAAGCCGCTGCCGCTGCCGCTGGCTCCGACGTCGACCTAAGGGAAGTAGTCGTCTCGGAAAAGGCCGAGGTCTACAACTTTGATCCAAAGAACTCTGCCGGCGGAGAGTTTGACGCTCCGCTTTTCACATCAGTCTTTGAAACACTTGTGAGAACGACCCCATCGGGCCTGGTGGAACCTCTCCTCGCCGAATCGTGGTCAATGGCGGACGACAAGATGAGCTACACGTTCAATCTGCGCCAGGGAGTCAAGTTCCACAACGGTGAGTCGCTTACATGCGCCGACGTAAAATACAGCGTTGATCGCGCTGTCTCAGACGGAATCCCGATGGTGCAGCAGCGCGCAGACAATCTTGCTGAGATCACCTGTACCGACGACTACACGGCCGTGTACCACATGGTCGAGCCGGATACGACGTTCGTCTACACCATTGGCGATTCGACGGGTTTGGGGTTCTCCTCCATCCTCACCTCGACCAACTCTGCCCAGGGAACTTCGCCGGTGGGTACAGGTCCGTTTACGTTTGTGTCTTACGTTCCAGGCTCCGCGTTGGTCCTAGATGTAAACCGGGACTACTGGAATCCGTCGGCCTTGCCGGACTATGACCGCCTACAGGTGAGAATCATCAAGGAGGACGCGTCGATGGTCGCGGCCCTCCGTGCAGGGGAAGTTGCCCTAATCCACCCGACGTCTGCAGCGACGACGGCTGGCCTGCGCGGTGATGGCAGTGTGACGATTGACGACATTCCCACGCGAACCTTCTGGATCCATGCCAGTAAGGTCGGGAAGACGCGCGACGACAATCTGGTCAAGGCGTTGTGGCTGTGTATGGATCGGCAGGCGCTCGCAGACGTCGTCTACATGGGCGAGGCGGTGCCGTGGTCGACTGCACACCCGCTTGTCGAGTACGCACTCAAGCCCGAAGAGTTGCCTAACTACACGAGAGATGTTGCGGCAGGCAAGAAACTTATTGCCGACAACGGATTGGAAGGCACCCAACTTGACTTTGTGTATCCGACCCGGGCGCCGTACGAGGACGTCTTCTTTGAGGTTCTCCAGGCCTCTTGGGCTGAATGCGGTATCGAGGTCCAGTTGAGTCCAGTTGAGCAGGCTGTATGGATTCCAAAACTCATCAACGCCGACTACGACCTGTCCTCTACCGATCAGGGCTGGTACTCGAACCCCTACAGGTATGTGCTACCGAGAACCGGGTGGCAGGCGATGCCTGATGAGATTCTTCCCGAGTTGATACCAGCTCTGGCTGCCTTGGCTGAGGCAACGCCCGAAGAGCGTCCCGAAGCATTCCGAGCAGTCCAGATGATGGAAGCCGAGAATGCTTACCCGTATTCAGGAACGGTCTATACCAATACCGGCCACATATACCGGAATGACCTCCTCAGCAATGCGGACCACAGTTGGTATTTGACCGGCGATAAGAGGGTTCTCTACCTCTCCCTCACCCCAGCTGACTAGAGACACTACTGACGACCCCGGTGGGCGCACAGGCTGACTGTGCGCCCGTCGGGGTCGTCGCGGTGCCCCCCCTGACTTCAAAGCAATGGCGGTATTAGCCCCAGCCTCCGGCCCTAGTGTCTTATCTGTCAGAAACCTGGTAACCGTCTATCCGGGTCGAGATGGGGAGGTCGTCGCAGTTGACGATGTATCTTTCGAGTTGTCCCCTGGCGAGGTGCTCGGCATCGTCGGGGACTCGGGTAGCGGGAAGACGACGCTCGCACGCTCCCTCCTGGGTTTAGTCTCAACGCCCGGAAGAATCATCGGCGGTGAGATCGAACTACACGGCCGAGACCTCCTGAAGCTAAGCCACAAAGAGATGCGGCAGGTTCGTGGCAGGGAGATTGGGATGATCTTCCAGAACCCGATTCGGTCATTCCACCCGGGCTTCACCATCGGATGGCAGTTGATTGAAGCCGCAACTCAACATGCCAACATCTCGCGCCGGGAAGCAACTGAAAAAATTGTTGAAGCTCTCACATGGGTCGGCATGCCAGAACCCGCTGAGCGAATCAACGACTACCCGCACCAGTTCTCCGGAGGGATGCTCCAACGAGTCATGATCGCAATGAGCCTCCTAAACGAGCCTGCTGTGCTCATCGCTGACGAGCCAACAACAGCATTGGATGTCACGATCCAGGCCCAGATCCTCGAGTTGATCGAACGCCTCGCGGTAGATCGGGGCATGGGGGTAGTCCTCGTCACCCACAATCTAGGCATGGTGGCCAGTCTTTGTGATCGGGTAATCGTGATGTACGTCGGCCAAATCGTTGAAGAAGCTCCAGTCGAAACGGTTTTTCGCACTCCAGCTCACCCTTATGCGCGAGGACTTCTTGACTCACAGCCCGACCGCTCCACTGGCAAGCGTCTTACAGAGGTTCGCGGAGCTTCACCTCAGATGACCGAGCTTCCGAGTGGATGCCGATTCCAGAACCGGTGTGACTACGTCGAAGAGAAGTGCACTGAACCCCCGGCGCTCGCTGATCTCTCTCACGGCCAGAAAGTACGCTGCTGGATCAGTCAACGACACGGACTTCTACCTACCCGGCTGGCAGATTCAGATCACCGGGACAGGGCTGAGAGCACCGGACTATCGGGAAAATGAGCCTCGTTGAACTCGACAGGGTGTCCGTGCACTTCTCGCGGGGCCAGCGGAGGACACGAAGCGACACAGTTCACGCACTCGACGATGTCACCCTAACGATCAACCCGGGAGAAGTCCTCGGGATCGTTGGTGAGTCAGGCTGTGGGAAAACCACCCTCGGTCGGGTCATCGTTGGTCTGGAAAGACCTACGAGCGGCGAAGTGGTCGTCAGAGGTGTCAAACGCTCTCGCAACCAAAGGCCCGGTGCAAATGCCCGCAACGACGGTTTTCAGATGGTTTACCAGGACGCTGCCGGCTCGCTGAATCCCTGGAAGCGAATCGGATGGAGCATCGGGGAGCCCCTACAGAATGAGGGTCTGGGAAAGGCTGAGCGTCGTCGACGCGTGACGGAACTACTCGATCAGGTCGGGCTACCAGGCCAGATGATCGATCGTTATCCGGGCGAACTTTCAGGTGGGCAACAGCAGCGAGCCGCTATAGCCCGAGCTCTCGCCAGTAAACCACGATTGATTGTGCTCGATGAGGCAGTTAGTTCCCTCGACATGTCGACACAGGCTCAGGTCCTGAACCTCCTGAAGGATCTTGCTGACCAGCATCCGGTCAACTACGTCTTTATTTCCCACGACATTGCGGCCGTCGACTTCATGAGCGACAGAATTGCGGTCATGTACCTAGGGAAGATCGTGGAGCTCCAAAACTCCGCTAAAGACACTCACCCTCTTGTCCATCCCTATTCGATCACCCTGAGGTCAGCAGTTCCGGTACCGGACCCCGCTGTTGAAAAGGGTCGATCAAGAATCGTGCTGACAGGTCCGGTGGCAAGCGCAAGCGACCTTCCATCGGGATGCCGGTTTCACACGCGCTGCCCAATCGCGCAACCCATCTGTTCAGAAGAAGAACCGGAGCTAACGGAACACCAACTCGACACATCGGTTGCCTGTCACTTCGCTGGCGAGTTCGAACATCTTTACAGGCGATCTTCAAACTCGAATACCCAGCCATGATTCTTCTACTCGGTCGAAGGCTCCTAGAGGCAGTCGGAGTCCTCTTCGTACTGTCGGTTCTGATCTACACCATCGGAACGCTTGTGCCAGGCGATATTGCCCAACAGATGACCGGTATTGAAGGTGCCACCCCGGAACGGATGGCCGAGTTCCGTGAACGGTTAGGCCTAGACCGGCCCCTGCTGGTCCGATACGCCGACTGGCTTGGCGATGCGGTACGCGGGGACTTTGGTGTCTCACTCTTTAGCGAACGCGATATCGGGGCCGACATCCGGGCCCAGTTCCCAGTCTCATTCGAGATAGCAGTCGTGAGCGTGATGCTGGCAGTAATTATTGGTATCCCTCTCGGGGTCTACGGCGCTGTCCACACTGGCAGCATTCTTGACCGACTCCTGAGAGGACTGTCCCTCATCTTCTTCTCAGTCCCTACGTTCGTATCGGGAGTTCTGTTTGTTTGGTTCGGATCCATGTTCCTCAAACCGTTCTACACCTCCTACTACATACCCTTCACCGAAGATCCCCTTGCCAACCTACGAGCGATTTCTCTTCCCTGTCTGGCGATAGCCCTGCCTGCTTCGGCTTCGATTATTCAAATGACCAGATCCACGATGATCTCAAGCTTGCAGGAGCCGTTCATTGACACTGCTCGAGTTAAAGGAGTTCGCGAGACCAGGGTCCGTTACCTGCACGCCTTGCGTGACGCGCTTGGCCCCGTAGTAACTCTTATTGGCTTGATGTTTGGGGCACTCGTCGGGGGGTTGATAATCGTTGAGCAAATCTTCAACCTCCCTGGCCTTGGGCGTGGGGTGTTGGTAGCAATTGGCCAGCGCGACTTCCCGTATGTAATCGCCGCTTCCCTCGCCATCGCCACCGTTTACATCGCGGCAAACCTTGTCGTTGATTTTCTCTATCCGATTCTCGACCCAAGACAACGAGATCAAGAATGACTTCTAGAGCGCCCGGAGCCCATCCTGACGGTAACGACAACTCAGAGCCGCACTCACAGAACAAGCAGTTACGAATCGGGTACCAGCTCCGCTCCATTGCCCGACATCCGTCAGGCAGATTCGGATTGCTACTAATTGCACCAGTTGTGTTTCTGGCAGTTTTCGGTCGATTCTTGATCCAGTGGGGACCACTCGAAATTAACCCCGCCGATAGGCTTCAGGGGCCGTCAACCCGTCATTGGTTCGGGACCGATCAACTTGGACGAGACTTTGCGGTGCGAATTATCACCGCAATCCCGGATGTCTTTCTGGTGCCGATCGGAGCAGTTACTCTCGCAGTTGTCGTCGGGGGTGCTGCCGGCATTCTGGCCGGATACCGCAGAGGGTGGCTTGAACGGATCCTGATGGCCGGATCCGATGTTCTGTTGGCAATGCCGGCTCTACT
>JASMKJ010000002.1 GCA_030749275.1 Acidimicrobiales bacterium | reverse complement strand
CAGTGAAGGGATGTTGCACGTCGGTGGAACAACCGTGCAGAGAATGCACAATGCATGCCAAGTTGCCGAAGAAAAGGGCACTTCGGAGGCACGACTCGCTGCTTATGAAGAACTCCGTCAGATCGTTAGTTGGTTACACCTGCCCATCGAGGACCCAACGATCTACAACAACTAATTGTTATCCGTTAAGCACTTGTTGAATGACGACTTCGACATTGTCGAGCAGACCCGTGTAAAAGGTCCCAAATTCACCGTAGATTGCCGACGCCTCGTCGTATCGCATCGTGTAGACGACTTCTTTGAGGTCGTCTAGGTGAGTGCCGAACAACGTAACGCCCCATTCGAAGTCGTCAACGCCTGTTGATCCGGTCACAACTTGCACAATGCGACCCCGAAAATTTCTGCCTGATTTCCCGTGTTCATACATCAGCTCTCGCCGGGTTTCATATGGAAGGGTGTACCAATTGCCTTGTGGTTCTCGACGTTTCGACATTGGATAAAAGCAAAACGCACGCTTATCTTCCGGTGGAAGTTCCGGGTACAGACGCGGCGTTTTCATTTCTTGGGGCAAATCCGGCGCATACTCAGATGTTTCAGTCATTGAGACGTAACTGTCGGCGACTTCTAGTCCTGCCTGCTGGAGTTTGCTTTGAAAGCTCCGGAGGCGCCATAGGTCGGGACCCAGGGCCATGAATCCAACGTCAGCCTTGTGTCCGAACAGTGCGACGCTCAGGACTTGATGATCGTTATCTTGAGTTTCCTTAACAGCAGCTATCACTCGTTGCCCGTCGGTACTGTCAGCGACTTTGCAAAACAAGTGGAGCACACCCAAACCAACGGCGGTGGAAACATAGTGCGGTCGGGTCATGCTTCTAATTTTAGGGGTCTATTCGTCGATCCGGCCCGCGTAAAGGTTCATAGAGTCATTCCGGGCGAATCCGACCAGCGTCATGTTCGCTACTTTCGCTAGTTCGACTGCTAGGGCGCTGGGCGCAGAGACAGCGATCAGGGTTCCGAAACCTCCACTCCATGCCTTCTGAACCATTTCGAAGCTAGCTCGCCCGCTGACAAAGAGTCCGAGCTGCTCAGCGTTTCGGTTGCCATCGAGGAATCGACTTCCAATCACTTTGTCAACTGCGTTATGCCTACCTATGTCCTCACGCAGTACTTCGATCATTCCACCGGAATCAAAGGCGGCGGCTGCATGAAGGCCTCCTGTACGAGCGAACATTTCCTGTTGTTCGGCGACTGCCCCCAGGACCCTTCGGATCGCCTTAACGTCGAAACTAACTGAATGTTCCATGGGACTCATTCGGGCAGCCAATTCCTTGAGCGCGACTGATCCGCAAAGACCGCAAGAGGAACTGACGTTCCCAATCCGAGGCTCGGGAATGGGAGCTTGTCCCCCGGTTTCTACAGTGACGACGTTGTACTCATGTTCGGCAGCTGGACCTTCACCGCAGTATCGGACCCCGGTCACCGGTGCGTTTTGGAGAAGGTTTTCAGCAACGCAAAAGCCGACCGCTAACTCATAGTCGTGCCCTGGAGTTCGCATGGTGGTTCCTACGAGATTTCCGTCCAACCTGATTTCAAGAGGCTCTTCAACTACAACCTCGTCGGGGAATCGCGAGGTATCTCCGCTTCGAATTTGTTGAACCAGAAACTTTTCGCTTCGACCCTTCCGCATACGAACAGGCTACTGCTGACCTCATATTTCCTCACGCGACTCTCTGGGCGACGTGGTCTAGTCAGGTTGAACTCGCTGAAGTGTCGCCTCTAAGTGATGCTGTAACGGTCGACCTACTGCGGCCATGGAAACATCGTAAGAGAGTTGATTTCGGTCGATTCGTATTAATCGCCTCACCTGTTCGACTGATTTAGCTGAAGGTGTTGTTACTACTTGGGCCGACTCAAAGTTGACGATGAAGGATTCGTTGTTTGATACGTATGCACCGACATGTGTCTCAACGATGCCGGTCGGTTGTGCAACGACCATTTCCAAGGTGGTCTGGTCGATAACTCGTAAGAAGCCATGTTCGGAGTGAAGTGGTTGACCATCAGAAAGGTTCTTTGTTTTCTGGGAGTACGTAACGAAGGGTTTACCTACGTGACCAAATACAACTTCTTCGGAGTAGTCGAAGTCATCGATGGTGGGGTAATGGCCAGTCCCCGATCCGCGCCATGTTCCAAGAATTGTGGTGAGAGGTAGGCAAGCTTCATGGAGAGGAGGTTGCATAGGAAACCTGTTCTGCAGATGCGTCAAGGTTACGTTCCCAGACACGCGGTACGTCTTGGGAGGCTTCGATCGAGTTGTGGCTTCGGGGTCCCTGACTTAGAAGTCCATGTCAGGCATAGGTGGCATGCCACCACCGCCTTCTTCGGGCTGTTCACAGATCACGGCTTCGGTGGTCAAGAACAGTGCCGCGATCGAAGCAGCGTTTTGCAATGCGGAGAGGGTCACCTTTGCAGCGTCAATGACTCCTGCGTCGACCAGATCTTCGTACTCGCCGCTGGCCGCATTCAGACCCTGAGTTCCATCGAGGTCTCTTACCCGGCTCACTACAACGCCACCTTCCATACCAGCGTTTTCCGCAATTTGCTTGAGAGGCCCTTCCAGAGAGCGGGCGACAATATTTGCCCCAGTCGCTACATCCCCGTCCAGGTTGCCTGCTGCTTCTGCGACCGCTGCTTGTGCCCGGAGTAGAGTCACTCCTCCACCGGCCACGACGCCAGATTCGATGGCTGCTTTCGTGGTACTCACCGCGTCTTCAATTCGGTGCTTTTTCTCTTTCAGTTCAACCTCTGTTGCAGCACCAACTTTGAGAACCGCCACACCTCCTGAAAGTTTGGCCAGGCGCTCTTGTAGTTTTTCTCGGTCGTAATCGGAGTCGGTGTTGTCGATCTCGTTCTTGATCTGTTCGATGCGCCCAGTCACATCAGCTTCGTCGCCGGCACCCTCGATAATTGTGGTCTCGTCTTTGGTCACAATGACACGACGAGCGGTGCCGAGCAGGTCGAGTGTGGTGTTTTCAAGCTTGAGGCCAACATCTTCACTGATGACTTGTCCGCCCGTCAGAATCGCCATGTCTTGAAGCATGGCTTTTCGGCGATCACCGAATCCGGGTGCCTTTACAGCTACAGACTTGAACGTGCCGCGGATCTTGTTGACGACAATTGTGGCAAGGGCTTCGCCTTCAACATCCTCTGCAATGATCACCATGGGCTTTCCAGCCTGCATGACTTTCTCGAGAACCGGGACTACATCTCGTACGGCCGTTATCTTTCCTTGGACGAATAGGAAATAGGGTTCATCAAGAACGGCTTCTTGGCGATCCGCGTCAGTGACGAAATATGGGGAGATATATCCCTTGTCAAACCGCATTCCCTCGACCAGATCCATTTCCAGACCAAAGGTTTGACTTTCTTCAACGGTGATGACTCCGTCCTTACCAACTTTTTCGATGGCTTCGCTGATGTGGTCACCTATTTCACGATCAGCCGCTGAGATGGCGGCAACCTGAGCGATTTGTTCTTTGGATTCGGTGACACTGACGGCCATACCTTCTATCGCTGTTACCGCGGCGACTACACCCGCTTCGATTCCCTTCTTCAACGCCATAGGGTTAGCTCCAGCTGCGACATTGCGCATGCCTTCGTGCACCATTGACCATGCGAGAACTGTGGCGGTGGTGGTGCCGTCTCCTGCTACGTCATCGGTTTTTTTTGCGACTTCTTTAACGAGTTCCGCCCCTATTCGTTCAATGGGGTCTTCGAGCTCGATGTCCTTTGCGATCGAAACTCCGTCGTTTGTGATGGTGGGGGCACCCCATTTCTTGTCTAGGACTACATTTCGTCCTTTGGGGCCGAGGGTTACTCGGACAGCGTCTGCAAGTTGGTTCATGCCCGCTTCGAGTGACCTGCGAGCTTCCTCGTCGAAAGAGATCATCTTTGCCATCTGAATCTGACTCCATTGGTGTGTTTCGGCATTAGCACTCTCACCCGGAGAGTGCTAATAGCCAATCAGCGAACACCCTCCATTTGCAACCTCGAGGCAAAGGATTCTCAGAGAATTCGGGTTCTAGGCTATGTGGATCGAGACGACCCAATTCATGCAATTGGAATCGCATCCTCATTCGTTGGGGGGTGCAGAACTGAGAATCTTCGATCCGAGAGATGCTAGACACGAAAGTGTTTCCTGCTGGGCCATTTCAGAACCGAAGCTTTCGACCAATGAAATGACCGACAGCGGTGATGGGAGTCGAAGGTCGGAGTCCCGCGCCCCTACAACGGCGACAATTGGGACGGCGTAGCGTTCCGCTATCGACGCGACACTGCCTACAACTTTCCCGTTGAACGATTCGTTATCGAGATGGCCTTCCCCTGTGATTACAAGGTCTGCGTTGGCCACGGCATCTTCGAGTTCGACTTCCTCGGCAACTAAGTCGAAGCCGTTAACAAGTTGTGCACCTACCGCGGCAAGTCCACCGGCCAGACCTCCTGCGGCCCCTGAGCGCTGCATATTTACTACGTCAACGCCGTACTGTTCCATATACAGGTCTGCCAACCGCGAAAGGCGGCGCTCCAGGAGTTCAATTTGAGCTGACGTGGCACCTTTTTGCGGCCCAAAAGTCGAAGGGGCTTCAAGAAACTGTGTTGTGACATCGCAGGCGACTACAAGATCTACACCGGAGAATCGAACTATGGGTTCCATAGCTCGGATTGCACCCAAGCCACCGTCCGTCGAAGCTGATCCGCCGACCCCGACAATTATTCGTCGCGCGCCCGCTGCCCTGGCTTCTGCGATGACTTCCCCGGTTCCAAGAGTGGTGGCTGACAGCGGGTCGTTGTGTTGTGCTCCACCCGCTAGCAGCAATCCGCTTGCCTCAGCCATCTCGACTACCGCCGAGTCTCCAGAGATTCGCCATCTCGCGTGGACGGGGTCGCCGAGGGGGCCAGTGACTTGGGACGTGCGGTTGGAACCGCCCAATGCATCGAGCGTTCCTTCGCCTCCGTCGGCTAACGGGAAAACAGCAACATCGTTGACGAAAGCCGAGACTCCTTCAGCTATTGCTTGAGCTGCTTCTGTGGCAGTTGCTGTACCACGAAATTTGTCGGGGCAAATGACGACGCGCAAAGAAAAAGGGGGGGTTATCGAGTTACTCTGCGCTAGCTGTATCTATGCCTACCGCGATGAGAATGTGCGCTTCCTCAACGCCATCGAAAGCGCTCAGATCAGTCGGCATTTTGTAGACGTCGTTGTCGGGATCCAATCCCAATAACGAGGCGATGTTCCCTGCCTCAATGATTGAGCCTGGCTGATAGTAAACCCGGGTCCGGTCAAGGGGGGTGCTCTTCATATTGATCGGAGTTTTAGTGATAAAGCCTTTGGTTTTGAGGGTGTCAGTAGTGCGGCCCGCTGCTCCTCTAACTGATGTCGAATTCGCTACCTGAACTGAGACTTCGCTGTTTGGTCGACCTTCGAAGCCCACCATGGTGCCAGCGTCGGAATCATCTGTTTGTGCCCCGTCATCCGGGGTTGTTGTAGCGACGCTGATGCCTGGAAGAGTTGTGTCCGTCGTTGAATCTGATGCACCGCCCTCGGTAACCGCTTCGTCAGAAGTCGGCTGTGCGGTCGTTGGGCTGGCGACTGACCCTGTATCGAGGGTCGGGGTGTCGGTTCCTCGGAGTAGGTAAATCCCTACTACGACTGCAACAACCACTAAGAGTGCTCCTCTTATCGCAGCGGCATTATTGGGTCTTGACATTGGACCGTTCATCGGGCGACCTCCTGGTCGGCTGTACGGCGGGCTATGTGTTCTTGGCGTCGACGATCACGCATGCGTCTCAGTCGTCGCACCAGTAGCGGCTCTACGCTCAATGCCTCCTCTGAGGCAATCAGTTGCTCTAGGGCCACGGCATACTCGGATTCGGTTAGCTGAAATCGTTCTCGCACGGCTTGGTCTTTAGGGATCTCGGACTCCCACCATGACTGTTCAAACTCAAGGATGTCCAAGTCGCGTTGACTCAGCTTCTGGTGAGGCGATTCTTCCACTTTTGTTTTCTTCCTTCCGGTTTCACGGAGCCCGAGGTGGGAATCGAACCCACAACCCCCGCTTTACAAGAGCGGTGCTCTAGCCGTTGAGCTACTCGGGCCGTGCACGCCTAGCGTAAACCCCAAAGTGTGGTTAGTGATGTCGTTCAGTATCCGATTTCTCTTCGACGCTTTATTTCATAGATCGTTATAGCCGCTGCACTGGAAACATTGAGTGATGCGATCTGTCCCGTTTGGGGAATGGAGACGAGTTGGTCGCATCGTTGTTTAATCAGATAGGAGACTCCTTCCCCTTCAGCGCCAAGCACAATCGTGAGGGGTTCGGTAGCTACTCGCATGTCGTAGATCGAAGTTTTCGCGTTTTCGTCCAGGCCTACGATCCACAAACCCTTGTCCGACATCTGTTTGATGACTGCTGGGAGGCCACCAACCAG
>JASMKJ010000001.1 GCA_030749275.1 Acidimicrobiales bacterium | reverse complement strand
TGAGTTGGCTACTTCAACTACCGCGACCTTATCGGCGAATGTTTCGCCGTTGATTGCTACAGGCCAACCTTGCTCGAACTTCAAGACAACGTCTTCTTCTGCTATTTCGACTTCAGTGTCCCAATGAGCGACACCCATGATGGGTGAGACGATCTCCATTCCGTGATCCAACTCTTCTAGAGCTTTTGCTTCGTGAGTTGCTCCCCAAATATTCGCGTCGGTCGAGTACGCTTTTTCGACTGGATCGCGGTAAGGCAGGTCGCGCTGGGTAAGGAATTCGCTCATGCCTGTGCGTCCGCCTAGCTCATTCACAAATTCTTCGTCAAGCCAAGGCTTATAGATCTTGAGATTTGGGTTCACCAGTAGCCCATACCTGTAAAAGCGCTCAATGTCGTTACCTTTGTATGTGGATCCGTCACCCCAGATGTCAACGCCGTCGTCTTTCATGGCAGCCACCAGCATGGTGCCTGTCACTGCGCGCCCCAGTGGCGTGGTATTGAAGTAGGTCTTCCCCGCTGTGGATATATGAAAAGCCCCGCACTGTAAGGCCATCAACCCTTCGCGAACCAGCTCAGCTCTGCAATCGACGATTCGGGCTGCTGTTGCTCCATATTGGACTGCCCTGTCGGGCACCCCCTCGAGGTTCGGTTCGTCGTATTGTCCTAGATCAGCCGTATATGCATACGGGATAGCGCCGTGCTCATTCATCCAAGCAACCGCAGCAGAGGTATCGAGGCCACCTGAAAAGGCGATCCCGACCCGTTCTCCTTTCGGAAGTGACATCAAAACCTTCGACATAAGAAAACAACGTACGGCATAAGACCCCTGTTACCTTGCATCAGTTTCGGTTCTTAGGGTTTAGGATTCTGTTCCGAAGGGGAGGACAACGTGGAGATAGCTGAACGGGTAGCCGAGTTGGTACGGATTCCTAGTGTCAATCCGCTCCACGCCGGACCAAAGTCTGGCGATGCCGCAGAGCGTGATCTATCAGATTGGTTGGCCAACCATGCTGAAGCGCTCGGAGGTGACGTTGTCGTTGACGAGGTTGAGGATGGTCGGTGCAACGTTTACGCACGTTTTGAGGGCACTTCAGATCGAGCTATCACCGTCGACGTTCATCTCGATACTGTCGGAGTGGAGCATATGCCCGATGACCCTTTCGATGGCCGCATCGAAGATGGCAGGGTGTATGGGCGCGGGTCGGTCGATACCAAACCAACCTTTGCCATCGTGTTGCAGGTTCTAGAGGAGCTTCGAAACGAAGGTCGCCATCCTGTGCCAACTGTGAACCTGATTGGCACCGTCTCTGAAGAAGGAGGCGGGCTGTTGGGTGCGGCGCGGTATCGCGACTGGCTGTTGGATAGAGGACAACGAGTCGAACAAATGGTGGTTGCAGAGCCAACAATGTGCGCACCTGTTCATGGCCACAAGGGTGGCATAGGCCTTGATGTCACCGTCCATGGCCATGCCGCGCATTCCTCCAAGCCTCATCTTGGTGCGAACGCACTGAGCGGCGCTGCGCGCGTTGTTATCGCTATTGACGAAGAACAAGAACGGCTGGCCGCTCTTGAAGCGACAACCCCGGTGGGTAAGGGCACCGTGTCGGTCACAGAACTCGCGGGCGGTTTGGCCAGAAATATTATTCCCGACGCATGCGCGTTATATGTAGGGCGTCGCACCGCTCCCGGCGAGAACATCGACGAAGTCCGTGCAGCCTTGTGCAAACTCATCGAAAACAGCGCCGCCCCGTTGTCTACAACCATCGAATCGCTGTATGGAGATGGCAGCCCCGGCTTTTACCAAGACCCCTCCTGCTCTTTGGTGACAGTCCTCGCACAGCTTGCAGACACTGCACCAACCACAGCGGACTATGGGTCGAACGCTCTCCGCTATGGGGAAGTGGCGGATGAACTTGTTGTCTTTGGGCCAGGCTCGATCGACCAGGCTCACCAAGCAGTCGAATGGGTAGATATCGGGCAGTTAGAGCGATCGCTAGACATATACCGCTCTTGGTTCACCCAATAATCGCTGCTTCTTTGATCGCTACCTTCAGTGAAAATGAAATCATCTGGTCAAGTGTGCTTTGACGCTCTTCGGGACTCATACGTAAGCCCGTAGTCAGGTGGTCGGAGATAGTGACCATACTCAGTGCGCGTTTTCGTTCAGCCTGAGCTAGTGCATAAAGTGCTGCTGTCTCCATCTCCACACACAACACTCCGTCTCCAATCATCCGATCATTGAGCGTGTCATCGGGTTCGTAAAAGATGTCAGTACTGAAGACCGTGCCCTGATGAAGTTCAACACCGCGTTCGTTCGCTACGTCTGCAGCAGTAGTCAATAACGACGGGGTTGGCAGCAGGTCGTAGTCGGGTCCACCCAGCACATACTCTGGCATTCGACTGTTCGTTATGCAGTTCGAAGCGACAACCATGTCGCGAAGGTCAAGTTCCGGGGAAAAGGCTCCTGCGGTCCCGATCCTGATGATGGTCTCAACTTCAAAGGACCGATACAACTCGGTGATGTAAATCGCTGCAGAAGGCATTCCCATGCCTGACGGCATTACAGAAATGGGTGTGCCCTCGTAAGAGCCGGTAAATCCTATGGCGTTTCGGACATCAGTGACTTGGCGACTCTCTTCCAAGTGTTCTTCGGCAATGTAGGCGGCGCGACGTGGATCTCCCGGCATCAGGACAACTGAGGCGAAGTCCCCCAACACTGCGTCAATATGAGGTGTCGACATTTCAGCCTTCCCGTCTCAGTAGATCATCAATTGTGTCTTCTTGGTGTAGCCCTTTGACATCCAGATGAATGCTATGGAACCCAAGTTTCGCTGCAGCGATCTCCGCATCGATTTCCGGTGCTATGACGTGAACGCCCGGCGGGACCAACCCACGAGCAAGTTCATGGCAACCCACTCCTTGAACTGCAAACGACAGATCCATGATTTCGATCGGATGACCCAAACCTCCCGCTATATTCACCAACGCCCCATTTGCTAGGACTAGCACTGAGCGACGACCGGGCAACAAGTATTCATCAATACCATGCCGTACCGCTCGAAAGCCGTCGGCTTCCTCTGCGAGGGCTTCCACATCTATCTCTAGGTCGTGGTGGCCAGCATTAGCCAAAATGACACCATCTTTCATATCCGCGAAATGTTCTCGCGACAGTGCTCGTCGTCCGCCTGTAGCGGTAATAACAAAATCCGCTGACGGCAGCGCTGTAGCAAGATTCCCAACTTGGTGGCCGTCCATAAATGCTTCCAGCGCTCTCACCGGATTGACTTCGATCACCCACGCCGTTCCACCAAGCGCTCTAACGTGGGCGGCGATTCCCCGACCTACCCATCCGTAGCCCAAGACCGCCACCGTTTTGCCGGCCATCAACATGTTCGTAAGATTCAAGATCGCCTGGATGGTGCTTTGACCGGTTCCGTACTTGTTGTCGAAGAGATGTTTACACGCGGCATCATTTGCCGCGAGGGCAGGAAAGGGCAGCATGTCTCGTTCTGCCAGTGCCGCTAGCCGGGCTACACCGGTGGTGGTTTGTTCCGTCACGCCTTTCAGCTCCGCTAATAGGTCCGGTCGTTGACTAGCTATTCGAATCGTTAATTCTGCGCCGTCATCGATGATGAACTCAGGGCCAGTATCTGCTATTGACAACAGATCTTGCTCCCATGCTTCGTAACCGCTGTCTCGAGTTGAGTGAACTGCGATTCCGCGATCAACCAGGGCCGCTGCGATCTCATCGCGTGTTGAATGAGGATTCGATCCCGCAACCACGACCTCAGCGCCGGCATCAGCTAAGACGGTGGCAAGAAACGCTGTTTTGGCTTCCAGGTGCACAACCACCGCTATTCTTCGTCCCTCCAGGGCCTTGTCACTCAGCCTGTCTCGTAAAAAGCCGTCAACGAGAGGGGAATGACGGCGAGCCCATTCAATGGCGAGGTGGCCCTCCGGAGCGAGATTGATATCAAGAATCCGGGAAATATTTAGTGCAGACACGAGATGAGTGTTACACGTTCTGACTCTATTCTTCTGCCATGACCGTAATTGTGGCCGGAGGCGGTATCGCTGGGATGACCATGGCACTTACGTGCCACCAGTTGGGTATACCTGTTGTCGTTCATGAAAGCGTTCAAAAGCTGGAACCGTTAGGTGCCGGCATCAATATTCAACCCAACGCTGTAAGGGAACTTTTTGATCTCGGTCTCCACGACCAACTTGACCGCATCGGTATCGAAGCGAAGGAATGGGCCCTCGTTGGACGAAGTGGCAATGACGTCTGGGCCGAGCCCCGCGGCCTAGACGCTGGCTACTTATGGCCTCAGTACTCAGTGCATCGCGGGCAACTACAAATGATGTTGTATGAAGAAGTACTTCAGAGATTGGGATCCGATGCGGTCATTACAGGAAGCCGTTTAGATCACTACCAGTCTCACGACGACGCTATCGAGGCGACCTTTGTCAATCAATCGGGGGAAGAACTGCTAGAAGAAGGAACCGTTCTAATTGGCGCCGACGGGCTACACAGCGCGGTGAGAGCTCAAATGCATCCTGACGAAGGGCCTCCTATTTGGGGTGGTCCAGTGATGTGGAGGGGCACTACAGAAGCAGTACCCATTCGCACTGGTGCCTCTTTTGTCTTGGTAGGCAAGTTAGAACAACGATTCGTTTGCTATCCAATTAGCAAACCTGATCCTGGAACCGGTCTGGCGACAATCAATTGGATAGCCGAGCTGACCTACGACACGTCTCAGGACTGGGGGCAGAGCGACTGGAACAAACAGGTTCCCACAAGCAAGTTCTTGAGTGAATTCGAAGATTGGTCGTTTGATTGGCTCGACGTCCCTGAGCTCATCAAGAAAGCTTCGGTGGTCTACGAATACCCGATGGTGGATCGCAACCCGTTAGATACTTGGGTCGATGGTCGCTGCGCTCTGATCGGTGACGCTGCGCACGTTATGTATCCAGTTGGCTCAAACGGCGCAAGTCAAGCAATCGTCGACGCGCGAGTACTAGGCGCAGCATTTGTCGAAAACGGGGTGTGTGCCGATGCCCTCAAGACCTATGAATCTCAAATGCTTGCGGATATGAATCAACTCGTTCTAAGGAATCGCGGTGCTGGACCCATCGGCATCCTCGGACTTGTCGAGGAACGCTGCGGGGGAGTCTTTGACGACATCGAAGACGTAATACCCCGAAACGAAATCGAGGATTACATGGCGGCATACAAAGCGGCCGCTGGATTCGCCGTCGACGCGTTGAACAACGCTCCCCCGACGATAGACATGTGACCCCTAGGGTTCCGGACACCTCAACCACTCACCCTGATGCTGGCGAGAGGCGCCCTGTTATACCTTCGCGTTTTTCCTGCTGCGTCGGAACTTCAAACGAGCGTTAGGTCGGCGGCTCGGTAATAAACAGCGGGATCTCTCGCTCGGTCTTTTCTTGATACTCCGCGTAAGGCGAAAATGCCGCAACGGAACGTTCCCACCACTCCTCCCGTTCGCTGCCGCTGAGCAGCCTCACGGTTGTTTCGAAAGGTTCCGGTCCGTCTTGTATCAGGACTGTCGGGTTCGCCATCAGGTTGTGGTACCAACCTGGATGATTCACCGCTCCGCCCTTTGATGCCACGATTGCATAGCAACCCTCATGTTCGACCTTCATGAGAGGGACCTTGCGAACCAATCCGGTGCGATGTCCGATTGTGGTCATCACAATGATCGGTAAGCCAGTATCTCGAAGCATGTTTGCGTTTTGGCCGTTTGACTTTTCGTACTCTTCAGCCTGCTCAGCTACCCAATCCCATGTACTCGGGCCGTATTCACCGTCAAATGTCATGCCGACACCCTAGAGCGCGTTTAGCTGTCTGGCCACGGGTCTTCCATTTCCTTGGAGAGTGGCACCTCAAAGGCATTCAGAGTCAGACAGATGAGGCAGTAGTAGCCAATTGTGGTGACGAGTTCAACTGCTCCGCTCTCAGAAACGCACTCCACCAACTCTTGATGGAGCTCTTCTGAGACGCGATGGTCAAGCAACAACGCCACGGTATAACGATGCACCAGGTCCAGATCTCCGCTCCAACCAGGATCTTCTCCTGCCGCCAACAGGTCCAAAGCGTTCGCTGATAATCCAGCTTCTATACCTATGGCCCGATGCGCCGCGAACTCGAACTTGGCCTTGTAGTGAACTCCTACCGCGCAAATTGCGACTTCGCGTGCGTCTGCGGCTAGGGATGTGCCGAATCGGACAGCAGCTCCCAGATCTAAGGCCGGGTGTCCCACATTCGGTGCATTCTGCCAAACACCGAATGGGCCCCTGCCCCATACCTCGGGACCAAGACCCTTTCGCGACCCCACAACCGCATCTCGGAGAGCTTTTTGACTTTGATCTAGGTTTTCTTCTTCGGGTACTTGAAGTCGACTCATCGACCACTCCATTCAGGTTCGCGGCGTTCAAAGAATGCGCGAATACCTTCTTTGCGATCCTCGCTGGCAAACACCTCAACTCGTGCATGATCGGTAGCTGCCCAACCAAGGGTGTCTCCCTCAGCCAAGATGCGTTCCATGGCTTGCACCGAGTTTCGAGTAGAGGTTGGGGAATTTGTGGCGATTTGCTCTGCGAGTCTCACGGCCTCCTCAAGGGCGCGACCGGGTTCCACAAGTCGATTCACTAACCCATATTGAAACGCTCGATCCGCCGATAACTCTTCGCCTGTTAACACCAGTTCTTTTGCGATGTGAAGAGGAAGCGAACGAAGTGCTCTGAAAAGTCCACCGCTGGTGGGCAGAACGCCTCTCTTCACTTCAGGGAGACCCAAACGCAGATCTGTTGCGGCGACGATCAAATCGCAGCAAAACAGTATCTCCATTCCTCCGCCAAGGGCCAAACCCTCTGCTGCGGCAATGATCGGCTTCAGACGTTTACGTCGAATAATTCCGTATTCCCCTCCGCGTTGTGTTTGTCCGCTGCCTTCTTTCAGATCGCTGCCCGCAGAGAACATTTCTGGTCCGCCACTGAGAACAGCAACCCATTGGGCAGGGTCATCTTCGAATTGATCTAGTGCTTGGTTGAGAGCATCTGTCAACTCGGGATCGAACGCGTTGCGCTTGTCTCTGCGGTGAAGCGTAATGATGCACACGGGACCCCTTAATTCTGTCTGGACAAGTTCTGGCTCCATCAGCGGCTCACTCACTTTGTTGATGTCTTTCTGGTGGACGCAGCGTACTCTGATGCCGGTGACTGAAGTCCGAGTGGATCAACGCGTTCCCGACGTGTTCTCGGTGGCTCCCTCAGAATCAGACGGTCAACAAGCACCCGACCTTTCTCGTCGCCCTTATCTCGCTTTGGCAACAGGGTCGTTAGCGTTC